>CATIYX010000373.1 GCA_949739095.1 uncultured Clostridia bacterium
GCCGCCGGCACCTTAAACCAGCCCATGCCCGTTGCCATACCGACTGCCATATCTGTGCTGCCGATACCGGTGGAAAATGCGTTCACTGCACCATAGGTACAGGTGTGCGAATCTGCGCCAATCACCAGATTGCCGGGCGCAACCAACCCTTTTTCCGGCAGCAGTGCGTGTTCTACGCCTACATTTCCGCCTTCATAAAAATGTGTGATGTCGTGTTTGTCTGCAAATTCACGCACCTGTTTGCACTGTTCCGCCGCTTTGATGTCTTTGTTGGGTGTGAAATGATCCAGCACCAGCGCGATTTTGTCTTTGTGGAACACATCCGCAAAATCTGCCTTTTCAAATTCGTTGATGGCGACGGGGGCAGTGATGTCGTTTGCCAGCACCATGTCCAGTTTTGCCTGAATCAGATCGCCCGGTTTCACACTGTCCATGCCCGCTTTATACGCCAGGATTTTTTGTGACATTGTCATTCCCATATAAAATTCCTCCTTATATAATAAACTTAAGGTTGTTCTCGTAATAATTGATATTCAATACCGTCTATCAACGCTTGTCGCGACGCTTCAATCACGTCGGTGGAAACGCCTACCGTTGTCCAGGACGATTTTCCATCCGTCATTTCAATTAAAACGCGCGTAATAGCGCCCGTGGTCGCCTCTGAATTAAGAATACGCACCTTGTAATCCTGTAAACGGATTTGTGCAAGCTGCGGGAAAAACGCACCCAGTGCTTTACGAAGTGCAATGTCCAGCGCATGAACAGGACCGTCCGCGTCCGCCGCGGTGATTTCCTCCTTGCCGTCCACCTGTACTTTGATAATCACCGAAGCATATCCCTGCCGCGGTTTCTCACCCTGTTCTGCCAGAATTTTGCATTGTTTCAGTTCAAATAAGGGGTGGTATAATCCCAACGCCTTTTTTATCACCAGTTCCAGCGATGCGTTTGCGCCCTCGAATTGATACCCTTCATATTCCAGTTCCTTCAGACGGCCTAAAATGCGTTTCAGCTCTTGGGAATCCTTCTGTATCGTGGGGTCAATCTGATGTATCACAGGCAGCAGACCGCTTTTACCCGACATTTCCGATACCAAGATGTTGCGATGATTGCCCACAGCTGACGGGTCGATATGTTCGAAAGAAGCGGACGTTTTCAGTACCGCGTCAATGTGCATGCCTGCTTTATGAGAAAACGCCGATTTGCTGACATAGGGCAGTCCTGAAACGGTGGTGTTGGCAACCTCTGCCACCTCGCGCGCCGCCGTTGTAAGCTGTGACAAATCGGGCACCAGGTCATAACCGCGTTTGAGCTGCAAATTTGCAATACAAGTGGAAAGGTTCGCATTACCGCAACGCTCGCCAATGCCCGTTAGCGTTCCTTGAATATGTGCTGCACCCGCCTCCACTGCCGCCAGCGTGCACGCTACCGCCAGTCCGCTGTCGTTGTGCGAATGGATACCAATAGGAACATGAATGGTTTCTGCCACCCGCCGCACGGTTTCTGCAATGTCGTCGGGGAACATGCCGCCATTGGTATCACACAGGGCAATGATATCTGCACCCGCTCCCTGTGCGGCTTGCAGCACGGAAAGCGCATAATCAGGATTCCGTGCGTATCCGTCAAAGAAATGCTCTGCGTCAAAAATGACTTCCAGACCGCCGGATTTCAGAAATTTCACGCTGTCCGCCACCATACGCAAATTTTCCTCCGGCGTGGTAACCAGCACTTCCGTCACATGCATATCCCACGCTTTGCCGAAAATCACGCCTACCGGTGCGCCGGATTCCACAATTTTCAGCAGATTGCGGTCTTTGTCGGCAGGACAGCCCTTTTTGCAGGTGCTGCCGAATGCCGCCAGTTTGGCATGGGTGAGCGTCAACTGCTTTGCCTCGCGGAAAAATTCTTCGTCCTTGATGTTGGAGGCAGGGTTGCCCGCTTCAATGTAGTCCACGCCCAGACGATCCAGGATTTGCACAATTTTGAGTTTATCTGCAACGGAAAAGGAGATTTTCTCCGCCTGCATTCCGTCGCGTAGCGTTGTATCCAAGCTTGTGATTTTGGTCAAATGCAACACCTCCAGTGCGGTTGCGAACGAGGGATTTGTTCCAGCTCATTGTATTCGCTGTCACATCATCCCCCTTTCGGATTTCCCCTGCCGCTGCCCTTCGCTCGCGCTGCGTGCCTGTCGAAACGCCCGCGGCTGAGAGGAATGGAATGTCCGGCGCATGTCCGGACATTCCATGAATAAAAAAGTAGTCCGGCTCCGGTTACTTATTGTAGAACGCTACAGTAAAAATAAGCACTACAGCCCTCCGCAGGAGCCGTTTAGAGGGGTGCGGGGAGAATCGGAACTCCCCGCGTTTTTGGTACTTTTTGCTCCAAAAAGTACAATCCAGTCGCGGTAGCGACAGGATAAATGAAAAGTAGTTCAGTTCCGGCTACTTACTGTAGAATGCTACAGTTTCAATTCTATAGTTTCCATTATAGTCTTAATCGTGGGTAGAAGTCAATCGTTTTTCCTGCTGAAATGGGGAAGAAAAATGAATGTTTCTTGCAGTTGGTGAAAAATGGATTTCCTTGACGTGGCGGACAAGCTGTGTTACAATAAAACACAGACAA
>CATIYX010000374.1 GCA_949739095.1 uncultured Clostridia bacterium
GACAAGAAAGGGGAAAAAGGAGTATGATAGAAACAGAGATTTGAAAAGCTGGCAAAAGGGGGACTGGGGATTTATGAATAAAGACGTTATGCCGCCTGCATGGAATGAATTTGCAGGGCGTTTGAATTATTTTCCAGTCGTTGTGAAATCGCTGGAAAAAATCCACGATACGTCATGGTCTATGGACCAGAATATTCATGACCATTTTGAAATGGTTTATATCAAACGGGGCAGCGCAATCTTTCAGATTAATGACATTTTTGTGCCGCTGGAGCCAAATTGTATTGTGATTATTAAACCACGCCAATGGCATAAATTTCAGGTAAAGTCGAAAACGTGTGAATTTATCGTACTCAGCTTTTATCTGCCTGGTCATACAGACCCGCAGCTGGAGGAAGTAACATCGCTGACCGATTTTATCAACAGCATGGAGTCCATGGAAAAGGAACGGTTTATCACACTCAAACTAGGGCCGAAAAATGACATCATTGGTACCATGCGCCGCATTTTATATGAGCGGGAGAAAAAAGAGGAATGGAGCGACTTTTTGACATATTTGCTGGTGATGGAACTGTTTGTGCTGCTATCTCGCACTATCAAGCAGGAGTGGCAGCAAACGACACGCAATCGCAGTGTGAATCTCAAAGAAAGTCTGGAAAGCGCGAAGGAATATATTGATAACAACTATAACAGGGATATCTCCCTGTCTGATGTGGCGCGTTATATCTATATCAGCGACAGTTATTTTGCCCATAGTTTTAAAAATCAATTCCAAATCAGTCCGAAAAACTATATTTTGCGCACGCGCGTGGAAGCGGCGAAGGATATGTTGAAAAACACCGATATGAAGGTGAGCGATATAGCGTTGGCAGTAGGATTTTCCAGTCAGCAGCGGTTCAATGATATTTTCAAAAAAACAACAGGAATGACGCCTATTAAGTTCAAAAAAAATTGGAAAGAAGCACAGATTAATAAAGTAGAATAGGGGCGCGGAGCAATGAAGGAAGAACAAGAATGCCTGCTTGGCTATGGAATCTGCACAGAATGCGGTGAATGTGATAAATGTGATTTTTATGAACATAAGCTATGCGACAACTGTGGCGCGTGCTTGGAATTGGATACAGATTTTGCTGCGATTGTGATTGACCACGTGGAAATGGAAGGAGAATAGGCGTGTATAAAGCGAACAGTGAACGGTATGATAGAATGCAATATATCCGCTGTGGAGAAAGTGGGCTGCTGCTGCCACGTCTGGCGCTTGGCTTATGGCAGAATTTTGGTGCACAGCAGGATTTTAATAAAGCCAAAAATATGGTGTGCGGGGCATTTGACCTCGGGATTACCTATTTTGACTTGGCAAATAATTATGGACCGCCACCGGGCGGCGCAGAGGAAACGTTTGGCAGAATTATAAAAGAAGACCTTGCCACATACCGTGATGAAATGATTATTGCAACAAAAGCGGGCTACACCATGTGGGATGGACCGTATGGCGTGGGCGGCAGTAAGAAATATTTGATTTCCAGTCTGGATCAAAGCCTTAGACGGATGGGACTGGATTATGTGGATATTTTCTATTCCCACCGATATGATGAAAACACGCCACTGGAGGAAACGATGGACGCGCTGGCGACTATTGTGCGGCAAGGGAAAGCATTATATGTGGGAATTTCTAACTATAAGCCGGAACAAACAAAAAAGGCTTATAAAATTTTACACCAGATGGGCGTCCGCTGTCTGATACACCAGCCTTCCTATTCCATGCTAAACCGATGGATTGAAGAGGAATTGCTGGATGTGCTGGAGGAACGCGGGATGGGTTGTGCTGTTTTTTCGCCGCTTGCCCAAGGATTGCTCAGCACGAAATATTTGAATGGGATTCCCTCGAATTCACGTGCAGGAAAACAGCAGACAAGATTGCATGGACAGATTACGGAGGAAACTATTGCGCAAATCCGTCAGCTTGGTGAAATTGCGGAAGAACGCGGACAAAGTTTGCCGCAGATGGCGTTGGCGTGGGTGCTGCGGGAGAACCGCGTACAGACAGCGATTATTGGAGCAAGTTCTATGCTGCAGATTGAAGAAAATGTAGATGCGCTGCAAAATTTATATTTTACGAGAAGCGAAATTGTGCAGATTAATGACATTTTAAATCAGGGGTAAAAGGAGCCAAATGATGAAAAAAGAAGAGAAAAAGCAGGTGCATAAAACCAGTATTGGCGGTCAGGCCGTCATTGAAGGCGTTATGATGCGCGGACCGGAAAAAATTGCAACGTCGGTGCGCAAATCAAGCGGTGAAATTTTGTTGAAGGTGGACGATATCGGACAAGTACGCCGGAAAAAGATTTTGAAATTACCCATTATCCGCGGAGTGGTGAATTTTATTGATTCTATGATATTGGGTGTGCGCACACTGATGTATTCCGCGGACCAATATGATGTGGAGGAGGACGAGGAAGCCTATAAACCCTCCAAATTTGATGATTTTATTGAACGAGTGTTTAGCAAAGATGCGTTGATTTATGTGTCTGTTGTAATTGCGCTGATTTTTTCTGTCGGTCTGTTTATTCTGCTGCCGGCAGCGATTACCAGTTTCTTGCGTCCGTTTGTGCAGA
>CATIYX010000375.1 GCA_949739095.1 uncultured Clostridia bacterium
CCATAAATGCCAATAAAGTTGGAACAATTTCAGTTTCAGGAACTTTTTTCAAAATTTCTCCTTTTGCGAAAATCAATCCTACGCCATCTCCGCAGGCAACACCAAAATCTGCATCTCTTGCTTCTCCGGGACCATTGACGGCACAGCCCATAACAGCTACTTTAATGGGCTGCTGCACTTGTTGCAGGGCTTGTTCCACCGCTAATGCAATCGGTTCTAAATCTACGTTGCAGCGTCCGCAGGTGGGGCAGGAAATGATTTCCGCGCCCAATTTCCGCAGTCCCAGAGATTTCAAAATCCGTTTGGCTGTTATCACCTCATTAACAGGATTGCCTGTTAGGGAGACGCGTAAGGTATCGCCAAGTCCCATGTGGAGCAGGATACCAATGCCAACACTGGATTTTACAATACCGCCGCCAACCGTTCCGGATTCAGTAATGCCGATATGTAAAGGATAATCAAATTGCTGTGCGAATAACTGATAGCTGTCGATGGTTTCCTGAACGTTGGAGGTTTTGAGAGAAACGACAATATCTTCAAAATCATTGCTGCGCAGCAGATCAATATGTCGCGCGGCGCTTTCCACAACCGCCTGTGCACATGGCTTTTGATATTTTTCCAGAATTTCTTTTTCCAAAGACCCACTGTTGACGCCAATACGGATGGGAATGTGCTTTTCTTTTGCCATGCGCGCTACTTCGCGTACACGTTCTGCATTTCCAATATTGCCAGGATTGATACGGATTTTATCAATGCCGTTTTCCATGCATTTGAGCGCTAAGCGGTAATCAAAATGGATATCTGCTACCAAGGGAATATGGATATTCCGCTTGATTTGCGCGATTGCTTGTGCGCTTTCCATATCTGGAACAGCAACACGAATAATTTCACAGCCTGCTTCCTCTAACGTTAGAATTTGTTGGATGGTATCTTCCGCCTGTTTAGTTTTGGTGGTGGTCATGCTTTGAATGGTAATAGGATGAGTGCCGCCAATGGGAACATCCCCAATCATAAATGATTTTGTTTGATGACGTTTCATCAGTCGTCTGCCTCCTTAAGAGATTTCAATGCCGGATGATTAATATAGAAAAGCGGGACGCTAACATCCCGCTTATGTCCATAGTTAAATAAGCTGTTAGCCGCCTTTTTGAAATAGTGGCGATATAAGCTTTACAATGTCGCTGTAGGTGATAAACAGCATGAGTCCAAATAAAATAATGAGTCCTACAAAATGTACATATCCTTCTTTTTCCGCAGGAATTGGTTTGCGCCGAATCAGTTCCACCAACAAGAAAAAGAGTCGGCCTCCGTCCAGCGCGGGGAAGGGAATCAGGTTAAAAATACCGATGTTAATGGAAAGAACAGCAAAAATGTTAAATAAACTCAACCAATTCGTTTTGGCGGCAGTGCCAATAATGGAGCTCGCGCCGACTGGACCGGACATTTCGGAAATTGGTACTTTGCCTGTGAACAGCATGATGAAAGAATAAATCACCAGCCGAATCACGAAGAAAGTTTCATAGAAACAATATTTCAGTTTTTCAAAAAATGTCAATGTTTTAGAACCCAACATAACACCAATAATGTAGGTTTGATTTTCAGCGTCATACTGCGGCGTGATGCCAAACTGTTTGCGTTCGCCGCCGCGTTCCACTTCAATTGTCACGGGACCGGATGCTTCATTGGAAAGAATAAATTTGAAATCTTTGTAATAATGCACTTTCCGTCCATTGATAGCGCGTATCACATCGCCCGTTTGCAGCACTTCCTGTGCAGGAGACCCTTCTGTTATATTCGCAATTTCCAAAGTAGGCTGCTGTGGCGTTTGAATAAAAATGGTGAAAAAAATAACCAGTCCCAGCAAAATGTTGACGAGTGCGCCAGCAGATATAATGATGAGTCGTTTCCACACAGGTTTTTTGTTTAATGCGCCTTCCGATTCGGAGTCCTCGTCCTCACCCTCCATTTTGCAAAATCCACCGATGGGAAGCAGACGCACAGAATAGAGCGTTTCTTTCCCTTGTTTTTTCCAAATGGTTGGACCAAAACCAATGGCAAATTCATGGACGGTAACGCCCAGAGATTTTGCAGCAATGAAGTGTCCAAATTCGTGAAACATGATAATCACTAAAAAGACAACAATTGTAGATAGTACAGTAATCATAAATGAGGTCAATCCTTTCACGGTCTGCAATAAGCATAAAATATTGAAATTGTACTATATTAAAGATGTTTTTTCAGATGCGTTTAAATTGATAGGACAACCAATTCCGTTGTCAAACCGTTATTATTACAGTATACACTTGAACCAGTAGAAATATCCGTCAGAATGATTTTTTTACCATTTCACGCGCCCAAGCGTCTGCTTGCAAGATATCTTGTAAAGTAGGAGTTGGAATAGATATATGCAAATCCATCATACGCCGAAGATGCATGACAATGGTACCAAAGGAAATTTTTTCCTGCAAATAAAGGTAGACCAGCTCTTCATTGGCGGCGTTGAGCACTGCCGGCATGGGACCG
>CATIYX010000376.1 GCA_949739095.1 uncultured Clostridia bacterium
ATACATGGGTTTATAATGAAACAGCAGGAAATATGCCACAACTGGAATCAGCATAATATAAAGCTGGTAATTGCCTCTGAAATCCGCCTTGAGACGGCTTCCAAAGCTTGGTTTGACATAGCCCTGCGCAGTAGCCAAGCTTGTTTTCATAAAAATCTCCATTCCGCCGCTCCGCACCGGCATATCATAGAACTAAAATTTCTCTTATCCGCAGAGTTTCAAAAACGATAAGAGATTGTTAAACACAGGTGCAATTTCTTTTTGATAAGACCATTGCACCTGTGCTATTTATTCCATCAGAAGGTCCTCCGGAAGGAATCTTCTCACTGCTGTCTTCTTTATTTAGCGTGTCTGATAGCGTTTATACTGTGCGTTTTTGATTTCCAAAACGCGGTCAATGCCTTTGTTTTTCAGTTCGCTCACATAGGAATCAAATTCGCTCAGCGGTTTGATACCCATGATGAATTGCAGGAATGTTTCGCTCACATAAGTGTCAATGGCGTTGGTCAGTTTTGCAAGTTCACTGCTTTCCTCTTCCGTTGCACTGATGGTCGGAACGGCGTGACTTTCCGCATTAGTGTTTACCCAAAGGTCAATCGCCTGCGTCTGTTCTTCACGCTCATAGTATTGTTCCAGATAGCGTTTGTCCTGCACAAACGGACCGCTGCCCGCTGCACGGATGTAGCGCATGAGAGCGTTGGTTTTGGTTAAGCCTTCTTCATTGTTCAATACCTTGTCTGTATAGGTGGGATAGCCGTCTACCATGTTATAGCTTTCGCCTTCCACACCAAAGTTGTAAAGTAGCTGTCCTTCTTCGCCATAAGCAAAATCCAAGAATTTCGCCGCTACCTGCGGATATTTGCAAGCGGTTGTGATTGCCGCACTTCCACCGCTGACATAAGGCAGACTGTAAGCGCCGAATTCCGCTTTCTGTCCTTTTTCCAGCACCGGATACGGTGTTCCGACCAGCCGGTAGTTCTCTGATTTTCCTTCAGAGGTAGCGCTCATCCATTTATCCAGTCCGCTGCCCGCATAAGCAACGCTTGCTCCGATTTTACCTGTCAGCATATTGGTATCCAGAATTTTATTATCTATCGTTGCAATGTTGTTGTCCAGCAGTTTTTCGCTGTACCATTTCTGGAAGGTTGCCAGAAATTCTTTATATTCCGGCTGTGCAGGACCATATTTGATTTCATCGCCGTCAACATAGTATTCACGTGCAATGCCGTAAGCGCCAATGAACGGATTCATTGTTTTCAGGTTGTTCAGCAAAAAGCTGAGCGGCGCCTGCGCCCCTTTTTCATCACGGAATTTTACCAACATGTTATACCAATCGTCCATGGTTTCCGGCACAGAAAGATTCAATTCTTCCAACCAATCTGCACGGACCATAGGTCCGGCGGATACCAACAGCGTTTGGTCGCCGCGGATGAATGGGAAACAATAGTAGGTACCTTCGTCTGTTTTCGCCATTTTATCGATATCAGGATTTTCACTATAGTATTGTTTTAAATTGATGATAGTTCCATCGTCCATCAAATCGTTCAGTGGCAGAATGACTTCATCGCTGATGGCTTTCTGTGCGCCGCCCGGATAAGCATACCAGTCGTTCATAATGATGTCCGGCAATTCATTGGACGCAATCATCAGGTTCAGTTTTTCACTTTCTTGTCCTGCTGCCGGATGCTGAAATTCCACGTTTGCACCTGTTTGTTTCAGCAATTCTTTTGCGAATGGTGTATCGCCCAGATTTGCAGCCGTTGCGCTTGTCATGGTATCAAGCGGTAGCCAGTAGGTCAGCTTCACCTCTGTTTGCATAGGATATTTACTGATGTCTCCGATTTCTTCTGTCGTCCCGCCACCGTTTCCACAGCCTGTCAAAAGCGTGGACACTGCAAGACACATTGCTAAAATTCCACATGCGCATTTTTTTGTTTTTTTCATGTTCATCTTCCTCCATTTTTATACGTACATTTTTTATGTAGCTATAAAACCGACCAGCCAGCATGTTTTTTAGAACCGAATTCTCCTGCCTGCATATCATGCAAATTTTGTCCGCCGCTGGCTTCATAATTTTATTATACAATGATTTTTTTTCATCGTAAACAGGCACTTTGCCATATGAAGGGACATCTTCACAGACACCCCGCTTTTCATGCGGTTTTTCGCCGTTTTGGTAATGTTTTCTCCTGCAGAATTGTCCCTATCCCTGTGAAAATGAGACCCTGCTGTAGGGCTCGCACACCCGGAGGGTATTTCGCTAAAATCGTGCCACCAGCAACGACTGCTTAACGCAAAAATCTTCTTAAGCTCGTGGTCCTTACATTACTAAAACCAAAAAGGAAGGGACTCCCATTAGGGAATCCCTTCCTTTTTGGTCGGAGTGACAGGACTTGAACCTGCGGCCTCTTGACCCCCAGTCAAGCACGCTACCAGCTGCGCCACACCCCGGAATATATACCTTTTTTTAAAACTACCGTTCTATTATAGCATAAAGTAATGCATTTGAAAAGCCCCTTTTTCAAATTTTTTAAAAAAATCTTCCCAAACTACCCCCTTTCTGTTTTTGCTGCATATACTGAATAAAGGGAGGGAACGGCATGAC
>CATIYX010000377.1 GCA_949739095.1 uncultured Clostridia bacterium
CCCCGCCATTGAGCAGCAGTTTGCTCTGTTTCAGCGCACGACGCACGCGCAACACATCAAAACGGTATTTTGCGTCAATTTGATAGGTCTGCATGGTATCTTTGGGACGCGCAGACAATACTAAAATACGCACATCCGGCTGAAAGTGCCGCAAACCCTCCACAATGGCATATAGCAGCGCATCATCCCCACTGTTGTTGAATCCATAGTATCCTGACAGCACTACATCATAGCGTTTCGTCTCCTGCCGGTCACGCAAAATCGCTTGATAAAGCTGCATATGCGTCTCGGCAAGATGTTCGTTTGAAAAACGTGACACTGCCAGTTCATGCAAATTTTTTCCGAGTTCCTCCCGTAACTGTGGCTGGTCTATCAATTCCAGCAACTTGCGGCTGAGCGCCTCGTCGTCATCACTGGGGACCAGCATACCGGTTTCTCCTTCTAAAATCAAGTCCGGAATACCGCCCACAGCGGAACAAACAGTCGGTTTGCCCATCTTGGCACCTTCCAGCAACACATAGGGAAAGCTTTCACTAAATGATGTCAGCGTGTTGATGTCAATGAAATGGATAAATGAATAGATGTCCTTGATAAAACCCACAAAATGCACTTTGTCAGTCATACCGTTTTCTTTACAATAGTTTTTCAGGCTGTTTTCCAGCGGACCTTCTCCCGCCAGCACAAATTCCACATCGTCCCGCTGTGCCAGCACCTGTCTTGCCGCCCGCAGAAACATGGCGTGGTTTTTCACTTTGTCAAACCGCCCGATAATACCGACATATACCTTGTCTGGGTCATAGGAAATGCCGCAGCGCGCCGCAAACGCCTCTTTTTCGGCAAATTCACACGGCTTTGAATAGTCCATGCCATTGTAGACCGTGTAAATCTTGTTGGGGGTAAAACCGCGGCGAATCAACATCCGTTTGAACTCGCTGGATACAGCAATATAATAATCCATTTTTTTCAGTGCGCGCTTATTAACCGCCGTATACAGTAGTTTTTTATACACACCGTCAAAATCCATTAAATAATCGCTGTGCACCGTGGTGACAATCGGCGTGTCCACGCGCCGCTTGAGCTGCCATGCAATGAAATTTGCCCGCGCGCCATGTGCGTGAATGACGTCATATTGTTCTTTTCGCACCAGTTCTACCAACCTGCCTACCACTGACAAGTCAAAACGGTTCTTTTGCAGTAGCAGTTCCGTATTGATGTCCCGCTCCAAAATTTCACGGTAAAATACGCCTTCTGTAAAACAGACGATTTTCACATCTGCCTTCTTTTTCAACGCGTCCAGCAACGCGAACACGTGCGTTTTTGCGCCTCCTGAATCCCCGCCGCTTATCATATGCAATACTTTCATTTGTTACTTCCTTTCCGCGTTCCCCACTACCCATGGTAAAGGGACATACACAAATTTCTCAAGCTGTCCCAAAAACCATTTCCTATCTATGCATTATAATATAATTTTTCCATTTCGTCAATCAATTGACAGAGAATTGCTTTTTTACGTGGCAAAATAACAAATTTTTGTTTTCTTTTCAAAATGTTCTTGCACTCTTTTTATTTTGTGGTATAATCATTTTAGCACTTAAACATAAAGGAGAATTTTGATGGCTACTTTAAAACCGACTGAAAAACAACTGGCATTTTTAGACTGGGAATTCGGCGTTTTTTTCCATTTTGGTATCCGCACTTTTTATGAAGGACACCGCGACTGGGACATGCAGGAAATGCCGCTGGAGGGCTTTTGCCCCACTGCACTGGACTGCGAAAACTGGATTTCCACCATTGCAAAAGCGGGCGCACGGTATGCCGTTTTGGTCTGCAAGCATCACGACGGATTCGCTAACTGGCCCAGCAAATATACAGATTACTCCGTGGCAAATACCCCTTGGAAAGATGGCAAAGGCGATGTTGTACGGGACTATGTGGACGCCTGCCGGAAATATGGTTTGAAGGTGGGACTATATTATTCGCCGGCAGAATTCGGCTCCAAAGGTCAGGATGCCAAAGATTATGATACATATTTTATCAATCAAATCAGTGAACTGCTCACAGGCTATGGCAAAATTGACTATCTCTGGTTTGACGGCTGCGGTTCAGAAGGGCATACCTATGATACCGAACGTATTGTCGGCGAAATCCGCCGTATGCAGCCGGATATTTTGATTTTTAACATGTGGGACCCCGACACCCGTTGGGTCGGCAATGAATGCGGCGTTGCAGGACTTGCCAACCGTAATGTGGTAAGCAGTCTCCCCTTCTCTGTCTTGCAGGAAGAAGAGGACGCATTGGAAGAGGATGTATTTCTGCCGGCAGAGTGCGACTGCACCATGCGCTGGACAAACTGGTTCTATAGCGACGCCGATGAAGATACTGTCAAAAGCGTGGACGAATTGGTGGGACTATATGAACTATCTGTTGGCAGCGGCGCAAATCTGCTGATTAACATTGGACCGGACCGCCGCGGTCTGTTGCCTGAAAAAGACGCGGCAAATCTGGTTGCGTTTGGCGAAGAAATTCGCCGCCGCTATGCACAGCCGCTTGGCACTCTAGATGGTTTCACCTGCCGGTTTGACCAGCCAACATTGGTGAATCAGCTTGTTTTAATGGAAGATTTAAGCAACGGCGAATCCATCTTGGAATTTGAAATTTGGGCAAGTACTACCAAACAAGGTTCAGATATATTGCTGCATAAAGGACTGGCAGTTGGACACAAACGGATTTGCAAATTTCCTGCTGTCATGACACAGCAGCTAACAGTTAAAGTCATAAAAGCAGACGGCACCCCTAAACTGACTGGTGCACAAGCTTATTATGTAAAATAAGGAGGAAACCTCATCATGAAATTTTCATTTCAAGGCGATTTAGCGCCTTTACAAACTGGTCTTTCCTATCTCGCACCCACATTAGATGTGCAGCTAGATACTGCCGGAACTCCCGTCCGCGTTCAGCAAGGCGGCAGCGGTTTATCCATTTCTGCTGCAAACGGCGGCTATGCCATCACCTATGCTATTCCAAGCGACTTTTTCCGTGCGCTGGCATTGCTCTGCGGTATGTTGCGCGAGGGAAAACCTGTGAGTAATCTATCAGAAGAGCGCCAGTTCGATTCCTGCGGCGTGATGATTGACTGCTCCCGTAATGCAGTGCTACGTGTGGAAACCGCAAAAGACCTTCTACGCAAAATGGCATGCATGGGGTTGAATACCGCCATGCTGTACACAGAAGATACCTATGAAATTGACGGGTATCCCTATTTTGGATACCTACGCGGCGCATATACCAAAGAAGAACTGCGCGAACTGGACAGGTATGCATTGGCGCTCGGCATTGAGCTGATTCCTTGTATCCAAACACTGGGACACTTAGAAATGGCGCTGCACTGGCCTGCCATGGCGGAAATGCGGGACACCGGCAGAACGCTTTTGGCGGACGAAGAAAAAACGTATCAGCTCATTGAAGCAATGTTCCGCACACTGCGGGAATGCTTCACCACCAAAAAACTCCATATCGGCATGGATGAAGCGCCGGATATTGGAACAGGTGAACATTTGAGACGTTTTGGCTACGAAGACCAACACACGATTTTGAACCGCCATTTGGAGCGAGTTGTCTCCATTGCGGCAACCTATGGATTTGAACCCATGATGTGGAGCGATTTGTTCTTCCGTCTCGGCTCCAAAACGCATACCTACTATGACCTTGAAGCGGACGTTCCGGCAGATTTATCCCAAAAGATACCGCAGAATCTTTCCATGGTCTATTGGGATTATTACCATGAAAACGATGCCATGTATCGCACGATGATACGCGAGCACCAGAAATTGGGCCGCAATGTTATTTTTGCGGGCGGCATTTGGAAATGGTGCGGCATGGGTATCAATTATGCAAAGACCTTCCGCACAACTATACCGGCACTGCAGGTTTGTCAGGAAATGGGCATCCGCGATGTGTTTGCAACGATGTGGGGCGACGACGGCGCGGAAGTGGATATTTACACAACGCTGCTTGGTTTGCAGCTTTATGCGGAATATAATTATCATAGCGAAGTGGACATGGCGCATTTGAAAGAGC
Source organism: uncultured Clostridia bacterium (assembly GCA_949739095.1). Taxonomy (GTDB): domain Bacteria; phylum Bacillota; class Clostridia; order RUG12999; family RUG12999; genus JAAWTG01. Next base: position 4,078 of record CATIYX010000377.1, read on the forward strand.
GTTTCCGCCTTTGTCTGGGACTGGACATGGATGCATTTCTCGCTTTGCAGCTGGACGATTTCCCGCTGGAATCTCTGTCTGGAGAAATTATTGAACATGTCAATGCAACGGTCTCCAAACAAGTGTTGTATCAAGACCCGCTTTGCGGCCTGTTTGACAAAAATCTGGAAAACATGGATTTGAAGGAGTTCTATCAGGCGAAGCTGGATACATTGACTGCGATAGAAACGCCGGAACAATTTGCTGCCCTATTTGCATACCAGCGGCAGCTGCTACGCGTTCTGCTGCTCAAATGCAGCATTGGCACGCAAATCCGCAGCGCTTATCAGGCAAAGGATATGTCTCGTTTGCAGCAATGCTGCGCGGAATTAGACACTTTGATGCAGGCTGTGGCAGAGCTGGAAGAACGGTTTACCACCGTTTGGGAAGGCAGCAATAAAATTTTTGGATTGGACCGTGTGCAGCTGCGGTTCGGCGGACTGATGATGCGTCTGCAAGCGGCAAAACGTCGTTTGCAATTGTTCATCAGCGGCAAAATGGATTCTTTGGAAGAACTGGAGGCACAATTGCTGCCATATGCAGACGGCGGCATTGTCTGCGTACAAAATTATGACAGCATTGCGTCTGCTTCTTCCAGCGGTGTGTAAACACTGGAGCGAGACTATGACAGTCCCCTCTTTTCAATGAAAATGGCGTTTAGCAGTCTTAGGTTAGCAATATCTTCATATGAGAGAGACACAATTCGTTTATATTAATAATAAACCGCAGGCGGCTGGGAATTTCCCAGCCGCCTTTGTTGCCTGACAATGTTTTTCATACCCGCTTACACTTTTTTTACCATTACGCGATCTGCTTTTGTCATATTTATTTTTATCGAACGACTTTACAAATAATCTGTTCATCTTCAAGGATAAATTCCATTTCTTCTATATTTTTTGGATACAGACGCTCGAATTCATCAGGCAACTGTATTCTACGCCACGTGTCAATCGATATCTTTTTCTCAAAGTCGCCGGAAAGATACAACGTATTGTCTTTGATGATATAGCCGACTGTTTCTTCCAAATTTAACGCTTTGCACATAACTGACGGAATGCTTGTAAAACCGTTTTCAAACACCTGACGTATGTATCGCATAGGCGCAATGATTTGCTGCGGCGTTAATGGGATGGTGAGTTTTCCTCTTTCGACAAAATAGCATAACCGATAATGCCGCTCATTCTCATGAACAATATCATAGTCTGCCGGCATCATTGTTTTTTCCATCTCCAGCAACCCTTTTGACTGACATAGGTCAATATTAAGCAAAATATAGTCATTAAACAGAACTGCTTTTACTTCTTCCTGCTCGCTCTGCGCCGGCGTTTGGTTTGCGATGATAATCCCTTCATCTGTTATGCACACCGGTATTTCGTCGCCGACCTCAAACCCCAAAATGCTTAAATCTCTCGGACTGAGAGGTATGCAACCCACCGCGTCTATACACCCGTCTACAAAGATTCTTTTGTTTTCTAGATTGCAATTGTTTTCCATAGAAATTCCTCCTAAATATAACTATTTCTTTTAGATTATATATCAATTATTTTAAAAAGTCAATGTTGTAGCTAAAATACTTTATGTTCTACTACATTCAAATTCAGTTTTTAGATTTATATAATATTAGTAGTAATAAAAGTGAGGTAACAATATGCAGAAAGACAATACATTAAATATAGCTATTGGTAAAAGAATAAAAGAAATTAGAGTAAAAAGAAATATTTCTCAAGAAGCGTTTGCCGAAAAAATAGGTGTTTGTAGCGGAACTCATGTATCAAATATAGAGCGTGGTGCCAGTGGTATATCTATTCCAAGGCTTGTAACTATATGTAAAACATTAGATATTAGCGCAGATTATCTATTATTCGGCATTTCACCAAGCGATGTAGAAACCCCATTACATTATTATTTAAAGCAGTTAACGAATGAACAATCTATTTGTCTTATAGAAATAATAAAGACATATATAAAGGCTTGCGGCATTGATGAAGGTAAAGATTAAAAAACAGTGTTTTATTGTGTGTAAGCAAAAGTATATATGGTTATACCATATTCATAATTATGTTTAAATCAAATATAATATATGGTATAAACAAAAGCAAGGTGATAATATGCAGAAATGTAATCCATTAAATAAAAGCATCGGTGCAAGAATAAAAGAAATTAGACTAAAAAGGAATATTTCTCAAGAGAAGTTCGCCGAAAAGATAAGTGTCTCTAATGGAACTCATGTATCAAATATAGAGCGTGGATACAGTGGAATATCTGTTCCCAAACTGATAGATATATGTAGAGCACTAGATATTAACGCAGATTATTTATTATTTGGTACATCTCCTAATGACGTAGAAACAGCACTGCATTATTATCTGAAACAGTTAACAAACGAGCAATCACTTTATCTTATGGAAATAATAAAGGCATATATAAAAGCTTGTGGCATTGATGAAATATAACTCTCTCAACATTGTATCATGGACAGATTAAACGCCAAAACATAAAAAAAGAGAAAGCGTGTAGACTTTCTCTTTTTTTATTGCTAAACCCCAATCCACGCGACCTGCGAAGGACTCGACTTAGGGGATTCTGTTTATCAGCTTTTAAATAAACCTGTTGACAAAACTTGCATGGTGGTATATAATAAAGGCAGATATGAGTGAACCGTTATAAAGACGGTTTGCCACAAATTAGGGTTAAGTAACTGCTATCTCGTGGTGGGGAGGGCGGTTACTTTTTTATGTATTTCAATATCTCCTTGAGCAATAATAACACAATGATTATCATCGTATACTCTAGGATATTTTCCATACAACCACCCCCTTTCTATAAGGAGATGGCAAACCGCCTTCCGATACACTCTTTATCCGCCTAAAGTTTATTATAGCATATATGATTATATAAATCAAGCGTTTGCCCTATGGCAAACGCTTTTTCATGCGCAAAAAACAAATGTTACGCGACTCTTACGAGTCGCGACTTACCATAGATATCCGCAATATCAATAAGATAACATTTCAATCCACGCGACCCTTGCGGGTCGCGACAAAAAACGCACAACAAAATGACCCATTTTGGGAATTTCAATCCACGAGCCCTGTGAAAGACTCGACTTATCCTAAAAGAATAGTCACTATTTTTTGCAATTTCAATCCACACAGTTGACAAAAACTGCATAATAGTATATAATAAGGGCAGATATGAGTGAACCGTTATAAAGACGGTTTGCCCGAATAGTTAGTTACTAAAAAAAGTAGCTGCGTACTCTGGCGGGAGGGCGGCTACTTTTTTATGTATTTCAATATCTCTTTGAGCAATAATAACACAATGATTATCATCGTATACTCTAGGATATTCTCCATACAACCACCCCCTTTCATAAAGGGATGGGTAAACCGTCCTCTGATACACTCTTCATCTGCCTGAAGTGTATTATATCATACATAATTATATAAATCAAGCACTTACCATATGGCAAGTGCTTTTTTTCATGCGCAAGAAACAAATGTTGCGCGACCCTTGCGGGTCGCGACTGCGCCTTTGATAAGTCCGACAAGCACTAACATATTATTTCAATCCACGCGACCCTTGCGGGTCGCGACATATAATATCTGACTATTGAGAGTAGAGCGGAGCGATTTCAATCCACGAGCCCTGCGAAAGACTCGACTTATCCTAAAAGAATAGTCACTATTTTTTGCAATTTCAATCCACACAGTTGACAAAAACTGCATAATAGTATATAATAAAGGCAGATATAAGTGAACCGTTATAAAGACGGTTTGCCAATTCATAATAGGTTAGATAACCGCTTACTCTTTGGCTGGGAGGGCGGTTATCTTGCGTTTATGGCACATATATGTAAAATGATAATGATTAAAATCATAATCTTTAGTATATATTTTACCATGCACACCCCCCGCCTTTCTATAAGGAGATGGCAAACCGCCTTCCGATACACTCTTTATCTGCCTATAGTTTATTATAGCATATATGATTATATAAATCAAGCACTTGTCATATGGTAAGTGCTTTTTTCATGCGCCAAAAACAAATGTTGCGCGACCCTTACGGGTCGCGACTTTGCATATGAAAGTCTTGAAAAACGGCGAACATTTATTTCAATCCACACAGTTGACAAAACTTGCATAATAGTATATAATAAAGGCAGATATAAGTGAACCGTTATAAAGACGGTTTGCCAATTCATAATAGGTTAGATAACCG
>CATIYX010000378.1 GCA_949739095.1 uncultured Clostridia bacterium
AGGCAGAAAATCAATCAATTTTTTAATGGGACCCGCTAAATAAACAATCCCCAACGTTGCTGTGAATGACAACTGAAAACTAACATCAAACAAGGAATAGGGATTGATGATTGTCACTGCTGCTGCAGCTACCGCCATAGTAGTGAGAAAATCTTTTTTGCGCCGCAATAAAATTGCCAGCATGGCAATGATACAGGTGATACCTGCACGCAGCACAGACGGTGTGAAGCCCACCATACACATGAAAAAGACAACCACCGCCACTGCCGCTACCCCTCGTGCCCGTTTTTTCAGTCCAAACCGCTTACACACATACATGACAAACAACATCAAAATACTCATGTGCATCCCCGATACGACAACAACATGCGAAATACCCGCACGCGCAAAAATATCTTTCATCTCCGGCGTAAAAGAGGATTTATCACCGAGCGTAATTCCCTTGAGTAATGCTCCTGCATCTCCCGGCACAAATTTATCAATTTGTCTCAGCACAAACGTTTTGATTTTCCACGGCCAGCCCGCCTCGTTTTGATACACCCGAATTTGTTCTTCTTTACAGTACATGGTCGCCGCAATGCCATGCGCACGCAAATAGCTTTCATAGGAAAACCCTTTCTCGTTCATCTGTCCTAAAGGTCTGCTGATAACGCCTTCTATCGTCAAAACATCACCGTAGCGCCATCGCATTTCCCCCGCTTCCACGCTCACCAGCACCTTTTCACTCGTCCGATATTTTTCGCCCTCCAGCTCCACATAATTACATTTCACCGTAAGTTTTGCATGGTCTGTACCAACATCTGGTTCATTTACAATTTTCCCATAGATATAGACGTAATTTTCCTGGTAAAGTTTCAGAAATTCTGTTTTTTGAACAGAATGCCATTCCACTTCTAGACCACCCACTAAAAATGACAGACACATGCACAGCAATAAAATAAAGCGGCGTTCGCGTCCGAGCAGTCCTTTGACCAGCACTACCAACAGCAGCATAGCAAACAGTAACAAAAAGTCTGCCGCAAGATAGACCGATGCAAGGATGCCCAGTAGAAATAAAATAACACTCCATAACAGCACCCGCCGCATACTTTCGCCGCTCCTTTCTCCCCAACCGTAACGCACAAAAGGCAGAGCGGCACTGCGCCCTACCTTTTTGCCTTTTGTTCTTCTCTGTTGCGTCTTATCTCAATTTTGCACCGCAAGTTTCGTCCAACGCTTCCACAGTGCGTTTCATAATATCGTTTATCGTCTCTTCTTCCAGCGTTCCTTCATAACTGCGCATGACCAAAGCATACGCCACACTCTTTTTATCCTCCGGCACTTGCTCTCCCTGATAGACGTCAAACAATTTCACTTGTTCTAAAATATCTCCTGCCACATGGCGAATAACTTTTTCAAGTTCATATACCGGAACGGTTTTGTCCACCAAAACAGCAATATCCCTTGTTACCGCTGGATATTTTGGCAGTGGTTTGAACTGTTTCTCTCCGTTTGCCTGTGCTAACATGTCTGCCAAATCCAGTTCCGCAAGGTAGACTCTTGTTTTCAGTCCATAGTTACGAATCACAGAAGGATGCATTTCACCCAGCACGCCGCAGTCTTTTCCGCCAATCGTCACCTGTGCACAGCGACCCGGATGGAACATGGAATTGTCTGTGCAAGCCATATAAACAGCATCCTGTACACCCAAGCCGGCAAGTAGCGCTTCCACTGCTCCTTTGAGCGTATAGAAATCGCAGTCACCACCATAAAATGCCAACGTAATTTTATCGCGTTCTTCCGGCAGCTGGGCGCCGTCCTGCGGCAGATATACTTTGCCGATTTCAAACAGGTTCGCCTGCTCGTTACGCAAATTCAAATTACGCGCTACCGTGTCCATCATTGCACCAATTGTCGTGGTACGCATAACTGATGTTTCTTCTCCCAGCGGGTTTGTGATACGCACTACATTCCGCAAACTGCTGTCCACCGGTACGTTCAGCAAATCAAACATTTTAGGCGTTGTGAACGTATAGGTAAAAATTTCATACATGCCCATACCGCAAAGCATTGTCTTTATCTGGTCTTTTTTGTTTTCCTTCTCGCTTTGTCCGCCCATGGTGGTTTCGCCACGCAGCGGGGTGGTCGGCAGTTTGTCATATCCATACATCCGCACCACTTCCTCCGCCACATCCGCCATTTCATGAATGTCAATACGGTAGGTCGGCGCCAGACAGGTATCGCCGTCTATGGTAAATCCTAATTTCTTCAGTGCTTCCAGCATAAAGGTACCGCTGATTTGCGTTCCCAAGAATTGATTGATTTTCTCTGGCACAAACGGAACCGGCTGCCGCGTATCTTTTGCATGATTGACGTCAATCATGCCATCGCACACTTCTCCTGCGCCCAACAGTTCCACCAATTCACAAGCGCGGTTTAACGCATCCGGAATCATTTCCGGATCCAGTCCTTTTTCATAGCGGGAGGAAGCTTCTGTCCGCAGTCCCGCTTTTTTTGCACTGCGGCGCACGCGTGTCGGTTCAAAATTCGCACATTCAAACAGTACTGTCACAGCGTCGTCCGTAATTTCGGAATTTTCGCCGCCCATCACGCCTGCCAACGCAACTGCTTTTTCCTCGTCGCTAATCACCAAAACTTCGCTGTCCAGCGTATGCTCCATGCCATCCAGTGTCACCATCGATTCGCCGTCTTTTGCGCGGCGCACTGTGATATGGTGTCCTGCCACTCGCTCCAAATCAAACGCGTGCATGGGTTGACCATATTCCAGCAAAATATAATTGGTGATATCTACAATATTATTAATTGCACGGATACCGCTGTTTTTCAGTCGGTCCTGCATCCATTTGGGAGAAGGAGCAATTTTCACGTTTTTCACAACGCGCGCCGCATAACGCGGGCAAGCTTCCGTATCCAAAACATCCACTTTCGCCATCGCATTCACATCGCCTGCGCCGCCCTTCACTTCCGGCTTGTGCAGATTCAGCGGCTTATCAAAAGTTGCCGCCGTCTCACGCGCCATACCAATCACGCTAAAGCAATCGGGACGGTTGGACGTAATATCAAAATCAATCACATTTTCGTTCAGATTCAGCGCGTCTCGAATATCTGTACCCGGCGCGATATCCTCCTGCAAAATCAAAATGCCGTCTTCACATGCGCCCACATAGTCCTCCAGCGCCATGCCAAGTTCCGCATGAGAACACATCATTCCCATGGACAGCACGCCGCGTAGTTTTCCATGGGAATGATGTGTTC
>CATIYX010000379.1 GCA_949739095.1 uncultured Clostridia bacterium
CAGATATTTCTCCCTTGAAAATGTCCCCCGAATTTTGACATAGTCAAAATTCTCCTCCTTTATTTTTCTTAGGAGAAATATCTTCCGCTCTTTGCCCCCTGCCGCCTGCGGGTGGGAAGGTTTTCCCTGCGGGGGATTAATTTGTTACATGTACTGTAGCGTTCTACGGGTAGTAACCGGAAGCGGACTATTTTCAAATTATGGAATGTCCGGACACGTGCCGGACATTCCATACCCTGCAGCCGCCAAGTACCGCGTCAGCGGTGCGCTGTGAGAGCGAAGGCGGCTGCTGAGGGGGATTCCGATAAGGGGGACGGCGTGACAGCGACCCGAAGAGAGCCGGAATTAGTCCCCCTTTCGAGAAAACAGGTGAGGTGAAAAGCAGGTGACAACGCTGATTTTTGTGCGGCATGGAGAAGCGGAAGGCAATGTGCAAAAGATTTTCCACGGATGGCATGATTCGAGTCTGACGGAAAACGGACACCGGCAGGCGGCCTGTACGGCGGAATATCTGGCGGACGTTCCCATAGATATTCTCTATGCCAGCGACTTGAAACGGACGATGGATACTGCGGGCTACATTGCGCGGAAGAAACAGTTGGACATTCATCCGGACAGCCGTTTGCGGGAAATTTTCGGCGGCAACTGGGAAAATGTGCCGTGGGCGAGGCTGCCTGAACAGTTTCCGGAGGCATATGAAAATTGGCTGAACTATCCCCATAAGCTGATTATGCCGGATGGAGAATCCATGCTGGATTTTCAGGGACGGTTGGTGGAAGCGGTGGAGGATATTGTCGCGCGGCACAGAGAAGCGCAAATTTGTATTGTGACACACGGCACGGCAATCAAGGCGTTGCTTTGCTATTTTCGCGCGCTGCCGCTGTCAGAATTTCCGTTCCAGAAATGGTGCGATAACGCGGCTGTGACCATTGTGGAAGCGATAGACGGAGAATATACCGTCACGGTGGACGGTCATAACGCGCATTTGGGCGACCTTAGTACGCTGAACAAACAGACGTGGTGGCGGGGTGTGAATGACGACTGATTTAAAAAATTGTTAAGAACATTTAACAACATTTAAGAAATTTTCACTTATTTTGAAAGAACTCTTTGCTATAATCATGATTGCAGCGAAAAGGCTGTATGGGATAGGATTTCCCATGCAGTCTTTTATTTTTGAATGAACGAAAGGAAGGATTATGGCATGAAAAAGAGAGTTTTAGCGTGGGTCACTGCCGTGGCGCTGACGGTTTCCGTCCTGTCGAGCATGGTTTTGGCAGAAGGAACGGAGACCTATGCCACACGTGGACAAGTGGTGGATATGTTGCTGGGCGCAGCGGATGACTATACGCCAAATTTGCAGAAGAACACGATTGTGAAAGGCTATGAAGATGGTTCCATCAAGGAAGACCAATACATAACGCGTGCGGAAAGTTTTGTGATGGTCAGCCGCGCCTTTGGTACGTTGCCGGAGCCGGTGGGCAACGATGCGCGTATCAGTCCCAAAAACGTGCAGTATGACGGTGTGCCGGAGTGGGCACGGGCAGATGTGGAAAATTTGGTGCGCGGCGGTGTATTGATGGGTTCCACCGACGGACTGCTGCATGGCGACGATAACGTGACAGTAGAACAGGTGTCTACGGTTATCCGCCGTATTTGGGCGCTGAAGGGCAGCAATTTGAAAGATGATTTCTATGCCACCGTAAACAAAGCGGCGCTGGACAGCAGCACGATTGAAGCAGGCGAATTTGCCGCCGGCGGTTTTTATGCGCTACAAAAAGCAACGGACGAACGGGTCGCGGGTATCATCCGCGAAATTGTGCAGAAACCGCAGACCAAAGGAACAAAAGAACAAAAAATCCGCGATTTATATTTGAATATCACCAATATGCAGGCGCGTAACGAGGCGGGGCTTGCGCCCATCCAGCCCTATCTGGACGAACTAAAGCAGGTGCAGACGGTGGAAGAACTGAACGCGTTGCAGCTGAAAATGGTGAAGGAACTGACGCTCGGCGGTTTGCTGGCGTTTGAATTGACTGTGGACGCAAAAGACAGCAACAAATATGTGCTCACCGTGCAGGGACACACGCCCGCGCAAAGCAAAGAAGAATATCAGAATATGGATTCCAAAAATATGAAGGGCTACCGCACTTATATCGAAAAACTGCTCCTGCTGGGCGGCGATTCCGCAGAGCAGGCGGCGGCGAATACTGAGGCGTTTCTCGCGTTTGAAAAGGCGCTCTCCGAAAATCAAATGAACCGGCAGGACTACGCGGACGTTGACAAGACCTATAATGTCTATCCGATTCAAAAAGTGCGGGAGTTGTTTCCGCCTGTGAACATAGACGAACTGCTGACAGCGCGCGGCTTCACCGTGCCCGAAACGCTGATTGTGCAGGACGAAGGTTTGCTGAAAGCCTATAGCGAATATATCACGGATGAACACATCGGTTTGCTCAAAACGGAAACCAAACTTTCCATACTGCTGCGGTACGGCAGACTTTTGGGACAGGATTTTGACGACCTTTCCAAGGAATATCAAAATGCGGCGTTCGGGATTGAGGGCTCCAAAACATTGGAAGAAG
>CATIYX010000380.1 GCA_949739095.1 uncultured Clostridia bacterium
TTATGCCATGGCGGAAACGTTGTGTATTGCGGCGGTTGGTGTGAACAGTGCGATTGTTGGCATTGCGAATATCAAGTATAAAGAGCCGGTCTATGCCGGTACCCAGCTTGTGGCAAAGGCGGAGGTAAAACGCCAGCGCGGCGAAGAGTTTATTGTTTGGGTGATGATTTACAGAAAAGACCGCGAGGTGTTCCGCGGAAAATTTATTTTAGTGCCGGTAGATGAAACGGTATAGAGTGAGCATATAGAAGGGTGGCAGTTAAAAAGATGATTTTGGCGATTGACGGCGTAGGCGGCGACAATGCACCGCAGGCAGTGGTGGCGGGCGTAATAGATGCGCTGCAAAAGACAGATATGGAAATATGGCTGTATGGACCACAGGATATTTTGGAAAAAGAACTGGGCGGGTACACGTATGATACATCAAAAGTAAAAGTGATACATTGCAGTGAAGTGATTAGTGGCGAGGATAATCCCATTCGGGCGATTCGCGCAAAAAAAGATTCTTCTTTAGTACGCGCTGTCATGGATGTCAAAGAAGGAAAAGCAGATGCATTTGTCTGCGCAGGCAATACCGGTGCGCTGATTTCAGCTGCTTCGCTGTTGCTGGGACGTATCAAAGGGTTGTATCGTCCGGCGCTGACAACGCCTATTCCGACGGATAAAGGAATGGCAATTTTGTTGGATGTGGGGGCGAATGCGGAATGTAAAAGCGAATGGTTGCAGCAGTTCGCTGTCATGGGTGCATTTTATGCACAGAAAGTGTGCGACATTGCACAGCCAAAGGTCGGTTTGGTGAACATCGGAACAGAATCGGGCAAAGGTAATGATGTGGCAAAAAAAGCATATGAGCTGTTAATTCACCAAAATGATGTGAATTTCATTGGAAATATTGAAGCGCGGCGTGTTCCGTATGGAGACGCGAACGTCATTGTGACAGACGGATTTACCGGCAATGTCATTTTAAAAATGCTGGAAGGCACGGCGGAAGTGTTGTTTGGAAATGTGAAACAGGTGTTTTTGCGGAATCTGAAAGGGAAACTGGCTGCGCTGATGGTCAAAGGCGGCATGAAAGAGTTGAAACAGAAAATGGATTATACAGAGTATGGCGGCGCGCCGGTGCTGGGCGTGGATGGCATTATAGTCAAGGCGCATGGCAGCAGCGACAAAAAAGCATTTTCCAGTGCGCTGCGGCAAGCGGCAAAATTTGTGGAAAGCGGCGTTATGCAGGATATCAAACGCTATTTTGAACAAAAAGCCATCTCCGGCGGCGCTGCTGCTGCAGAGACAGTCTGAAATGGATAGAATGAAATATGAAAAATGGCAGCCGCAAATGTAGTGCTTTGCGGCAAAAACGATATAGTCTTAAAGGAGGAAACGGAATGAAGCATTCAGTAATTGCAGGTATTGGTCATGCAGTTGGGGAAAAGGTGATGACCAACTTTGACATGATGGAATTTTTGGACACTTCAGATGAATGGATTGCGGAGCGCACGGGAATCAAAGAACGGCGCGTTGCAGGAGATGATGTGTATACGTCTGATTTAGCAGCAGAGGCAGGAAAGGAAGCGGTGGAATCCGCCGGTATCAGCGTGGAGGACGTGGATATGATTATCGTAGCGTCCGTGACGCCGGAAACTTTAACGCCGCATATGTCTTGCTTGGTGCAGAAAAAAATTGGTGCAAAAAACGCGAACTGTCTGGATATTAATACAGCATGTACCGGATTTCTGGCAGGACTGAATATTGCAGATTGCTTTGTGAAATGCGGAGAATATCAAAATGTTCTGGTAATTGGTTCGGAAACCCTGACCAAAACGGCGGACTGGAAAGACCGCAAGACCTGTATTTTGTTTGGTGATGGTGCAGGCGCAGCAGTGGTGCAGCCGACAGAAGAGGACTATGGACTTATGGGACATCATTTTGGTGCGGATGGGGAACTTGGTCATACGATTACGCTGCTGAACATTCTGAAAGACCAAGAGGAAATGGATAAACGGATTTCTGGTATTCCTCAGACCTTGTGGATGAATGGCGGTGAAGTGTTTAAATTTGCAGTTCGTGCAATGATTAACGCGACAAAAGAAGCGGTGAAAGAATCCGGTATTCAGATGGAGGACCTTAATTGGCTGATTCCGCATCAGGCAAACTCCCGTATCATTGAAGGTGCGGCGAAACGTTTGAGATTGGAGGACGGCGTAGTTTATGACTGCGTGCGGCTCTATGGAAACATGGGCGCGGCGTCCATTCCGGTGGCATTATATGACGCCAACGCGGAGGGAAAACTGAAAGATGGTGACATTATTGCAATGACAGGCTTTGGCGGCGGACTGTGCTATGGCAGCATTGTGATGAAATGGAAAGCGATTCGATAAAAGGAGGAAAAAGAAATGGGGAAAACAGCATTTTTGTTTTCGGGGCAAGGTGCACAAAAAGTGGGCATGGGCAAAGATGTAGCAGAAACATATCCCGCGGCGATGCAGGTGTTTGATGAAGCAAATGCGGCGCTGGGATTTGATATCAAA
>CATIYX010000381.1 GCA_949739095.1 uncultured Clostridia bacterium
AGCGCAACCATTTATCTTGTAACATGGTCGACCTATGTAAGCTCGTCTTGCCAGAGATTTGTAGCTGGCTGGGAGAATGCAGGCGCGGAGTGGATGAACGGTAAACAGGCGGTGAGTCTCACCACAAACGGTTCCGGCGACCAAAAAGCTAGATGCTATCTTCTAAAACGGGATTTTGAAGTGCCGGAAGGCGAAACGGTAAGTATTGATTTTACCGTGCCTGGCAACAGTTATAATGTGTCCATGTATTCTATGTTTATTGATTGGAAAACGGAGGAGAAGGTTGCGGACGAATCGGAGACACAAAGCTTGTTCCGTGCATCTTTTGGTACGACAGCCTATGCAGCGGAAACAGGAAATGCAGATTATGCTATCAAAAACGGTACGGCATATATCAGCGGACAAACGGCGACTGGCGGAAGAAAGATATTGGTTGAGGTATTCAAGCCCGGTACGGATGCAGCTGCAAGGACACCTGATGATTTATTATATTACCATGTGGTGCCGGCGGACGAGGCTGGTGGGTTTGAGTCAGCAGTTCCACTCAGTATGGCGGATACAACAGGAAAATTTCCATATACTATCTATACGCAAAATGAAACAATAGTAACGAAAACAGAAAATATCGAATATAACCCGAGCGGCGACTCCAGTATAACAGCATTTTCAGTTGGCGGAAAGACCGGTACGATTAGCGGAAACAATATTTCTGTCACTGTTGACGCAGGCACGAATGTCACAGGATTGATTGCCACATTCACAGCAGGAAGAAACGCAGAAGTAACTGTGAATGGCGTGGCGCAAATCAGCGGACAGACCAGAAACAATTTCCTGGATCCGGTTGTCTATACTGTGACGGCAGATGATGGAACACAAACGCAATATACAGTAACGGTGACAAAGAGCGGCGGCATATCGGGTGGAGGTATATCCGGCGGTGGCGGCGTTTCGAGTGGTGGCAGAGGAACTAGCGGCACTTCCTACACGGAGGTTCCAAACTTTGGTACGGCTCCGGCAGTACCAAGCAA
>CATIYX010000382.1 GCA_949739095.1 uncultured Clostridia bacterium
AATTTGAATACCGGAAGCATCTGTTGTTCCGCCGCTTAATACTTCAAACTGGAACGGAATGTCATTTTCCCGTGCCGTTTCCACAAGTAGGCTGCGCACCGCCGGATGGGCAATCATACCGCTGTCCCTTACTTTGATTGCCGCGCCGCCGCCTAGCTTAATTGCCATTTTTTCACCGTCTATTCCATCGCCACACATTGTGACGTCCACTGCAATTCCAATATCGGGTTCAATTCCATATGCCGCCGTTTTCGCGCCCTTTAATCCGATCTCCTCCTGCACGGTAAAGACAAAATATAAATCATTTTCATGATTTCTGATTTGCTGCAAGGCTTCCAGCAGCACACAGCAGCCCGCCCTATCATCTAATGCCTTAGAAGATACGCAACTGCCAATTTCGTCAAATGTGCCGCAAAACACACCCGTCGTGCCAACCGGCGCCAATTTTTCCGCTTCCTCTTTGTTTTTTGCACCGATGTCAATATACATATCTGCCAATTTTAAATCTTTCTTCTTACTGTCGCCGGTCGTGATAATCCCCTTGATACCGCCCGGAAACACCACTTTACTGTGCAGTGCATTTGCCGTAGATACGCCACCCACATTCGTGAACCGCAAGTATCCATCTTCCTCCACATAAGTCACCATAATACCAATTTCATCCATATGTGCGGCAAACATCATCTTTTTTCCGAGTCCTGGCAGTCGAACAATGATATTCCCAAGCGTATCTTCCTGTATTTCTGCTGCCGGCGGAATATGCGCACGAATGAACTGCCGCATTTCTTCTTCCTGTCCGGACGGCGCATTAATTTGTGTTAATTGTTTCAGTAGTTCTGTCATACTTCCTTCACCTCATCTATTGTTTCTGCAACCTTAATCGCCAGCTTTGCTACCGCCTCAATATCTCGTTCATCTGCAACACTGACGGAAGAATGGATATACCGACACGGTACGGATATAACCGCCGTTTGCACTCCGCCGCCCGTTTGCTGGAGGACACCCGCCTCATTTCCACCTGCGCCTGTCCGTTTAAATTGCCACGGAATATTAAAATCATCTGCCGTGTGTACCAAAAAATCCACCAATGCTTTGTCTGACTTGGATGTGTGTTCTATGAGGGAAAAAGCAGGTCCTTTTCCAAGCGTCGTGACATGCAGATGCTCCGGTGCTTCATAGGTATCCGCACACACAGTTCCCTCCAGCACTATACCAATATCGGGCTGTACCTGATATGCTGCAACCGTTGCTCCTCTAACGCCTACTTCCTCCTGCACAGTAAAAACAGCATAGAGATCATATGGACAATCAGCTTCTTGTAATACACGTATCAGCGCTAAACATCCAACACGGTCATCCAATGCTTTTGCCTTAATTTTGCGGTCGCCAAATGCCACATAACTGCTGTCAAACGCCGCATAGTCGCCAAGGCTGACTACGCGTTCCGCCTGTTCCTTATTCTGCGCGCCAATATCCATATACATATCTGTTATTTTGACACAGGTTTTCCGTTCCTCCGGCGTAGTCATATGCACCGCTTTGATACCAATAACGCCCGGCACTTTTTTCTCTCCGACCCGAACACGCTGCCCCAGTAAAATACGTCCGTCAATACCGCCTACCGCCGCAAATTTTAAATACCCTTCATCTGTGATTCCTTTAATGATAAAACCTACCTCATCCATATGAGCGCACATCATCAGTTTTTTCGGAATTCTTCCTCGTTTGAAAGCAATCAGATTGCCTGCTTTATCCTCGCGCACACTATCGCAAAACGGCGCAATCTCTTTCCATATTGTCGCACGAACCGCTTCTTCGTCGCCCGAAACGCCGTCCAGCATAGTCAATTCCTGTAATGTCATTGCTGCAACGCCCCCTGTTCTGAAACAAACTTTACATATGCCGCAATCGCATCTGCTGTAGATTGTATATCTTTTTTTGAAATGGTCTCAATTGTTGTATGCATATATTTCAGCGGAATAGACAGCAGCAGACAAGGAATCCCTTCCCGCACTACTTGAACAACCCATGCATCTGTTCCCGTGTTACCTTCTTCTACCTCAATATGATATGGAATGTGTTGCTTTTCCAGCACAGCAAGCAATTGTTTCGCATGTTTTCTGTGGATATTAGGTCCCAGACAAACCACAGTTCCTTCGCCCACCGGACTGGTTCTGTCTTTCTTTCCGTCCGGCGTTGCGCCATGCGTCACATCCACAACAATTGCCAAATCAGGATTCACTGCAAATGCTCCACAGCGCGCGCCCTGCTGTCCTGTTTCTTCACATACTGCCGCCTGAATACAAACGTCTACCTGAAGCCGACTGCGTCCAAGCTGTTCTGCCGCTAAAAATAAACTTGCCAGTCCCGCTCTGTCGTCCAGACTTCTGCTACATACCATGTCATTCATATAAATAAGCGAACCAGTCAGCGTCACCGGGTCGCCAACCTGTATTTTTTCCGCCAGTTGTTCCTTTGAAAAACCTGTGTCAATGGCTAAATCTGT
>CATIYX010000383.1 GCA_949739095.1 uncultured Clostridia bacterium
AACAAACAAAAAATAAAATAAAACAACTAAAAAACAGGAAAAAACAGAAATTTTACAAAATGTTTGACAGAAAAAGTACAAGGCGGTATAATATATGCAGAGCGGCGAAACAATTCGGCGGCGCTCTTCGATTCTATCATAGTCACAAGTCTATATATCCGGATGGTTATTGTATGCCGGAGAAAATATTGAGAGAGGGGAGAGAAAAATGCGTCAAAGAACAAGTATCCCGCGGGATTTTCTGCAAGTGTTTGTCCGCTTTATCATTCCCTATCTCTGTGTGATGTTAATTCCGATTATCACCGTATTTTTAGCAAATCAGGCAATTGTCCGCCAGTATAAGGAGGACACGCTGGGGTCATATGCAATCGTTCTGCAAAACAACATGGATTTGATTGACAACGGACTTAGCCAAATTGAAGAAGTTGTGGATAGTATGTTGATGAACGCAGAAATGGCGGATTTTTTCTATCGGGACACGGGCAGCTTGACAAAGTTAATGGACATACAAGGGTTAATGAATTCCTATTCGTTCGATGATAATTGGGTAAAAAATGTTTATTTATACCATCAGCCGCTGGACGTTGTGATTGACAAGGCGGGAATTTACCGTGGAGCAGATACCTATTATGGCAATGGACTGGTAATTGACCGTGTGGCGGAAGAAACATGGACGGCATCTTTACAAAGCGGCAGTTGGCGGCGCGGATACCAGTCGGCACAGCAAATGCTGGTGCACGATGAAAGCTGCAATGCCATCACCTATACCCAGTCAGCGCCGCTACTCGCTTCCGGTGTGATGCGCGGTCAGGTGAACGTCATCATTGATAGCCGGGAACTGATGAGTTTGTTTGACGGTTTGCTGGGCGGCAACAAAGGTGCGCTATATATTCTGGATGATAAAAATGAATTGCTGCTTTCTTCTGACCAAAGGCATCGGGATTTTATATTAGAACATTTACAGCAACTACAGGGAGACACCTTGCAGTCGGAATACAGAGTTGACGGCAAAAGCATGTATCTGATGAAACAGACCAGTGCGGGCAATGGCTGGCAGGTGGTGCTGCTGGTACCAAAAACAGTGGTATTAGAAAAGGTACGGTTCATCAATGCGGTGTTACTGCTGATTTATACATTAACTGTGCTGGCGGGCATGGCAATATGTATCTATATTACCTTTAAACGCAGCAAGGAGTTCCACCGGCTGGCAGGCTCTATTGGAAAAAAGCTGACAGGAAGATTTTCGCTGAAAAATTTGGGACAAACGGAGTTTTCCCTTTTGCAGGAAGGTGTATCGGACTTAATTTCTGCCAACGAGTCCTTTCGCAGTCAAATTGAAGAGCAGCGGGGATATATAGAGTCCAAAGTGATAGACCAGCTATTGCATGGCGAATATAAAGAAGAAACAGAAGCGCGTGCGGCACTGGAGAAGAACAACATGACATTGGGCGGCGCATGTCAGGCAGTTTTGCTGATTCGGCTGGGCAAGGAATACCGTATGCAGATTGGCGGGCGCAGTGGTAAAGAATTTGTGAAAGACAATTTATATAGTATTATTGAGAATTATTGCTATATCTGTGATGCAGGTGCGCGCGGCGTGGCGGTGCTGTTGTCTCTTGATGAAACAGGAGAGGCGGCAAAAACGCAAGTGGCAGCAGTGGTATCTCATATTGAAACCGCGCTGGGCTACCCATATGACATCCCCATGATATTTGGTGCGGGACGACCAGCAGAGCAGCTTACGGAAATTGCTGTCGGCTTCCGTCAGGCGCGTGAAGTTGTAGAATATAATGCAATTGGACATAGGAAAAGCGTTTTGTGGTATGACGATTTGCCACAGGAAGGCAATGTGTTCTATTATCCGCTAACGCTGGAAACGCGGTTGTATAACTATGCCATTGTCGGCAACTATGAAGAAGTGGTGCAAACGCTGGACGAGATTTATCATGAAAATTTCCTGAGCAGAACGCTGTCGGCGGATATGGTGGAACAGCTCACACAGGAAATTACATCAACTATTATCAAGGTGCAGTCTGCGCTACACCTTGACGGCGGTGTAGAGACGGCAATCGACATTCTGGCACCGGGAGAGGAACGGTCCATCACAGATGTGTTTGAACAAATGGGTGGGATTCTGAAACAGTTGTGCAGCGCGGCAGCGCAACAAAAGAAAAGCAAAAGTGCTGTAATTATG
>CATIYX010000384.1 GCA_949739095.1 uncultured Clostridia bacterium
CTCTGCGAGGCGCTATCACAGCGGAACAGTTTGTCGGCATTTTTACAACAGTAATTGGATTTTATTTTGGTACACAAAAAGCAAAGGATTAAAGATGGCAGGCGGGTGGGTGTACGCTATATATTATAGTATTGCAGTATACCTGCCTGCTTGTTTTTCCATATCCATGCTTTCACAAAAAATGACTGTTTTATCAACGGATGACAAGCCGGGTTTTAGCAAGAAAAAGTAAAATTATGGAAAATGAAAGGACAGTAGGAAGTAGGAGAGTACACGATGTTTGAGTGGTCATAGGAAATTTGACATATCATGATAGAAAGATAAAAAAAGACCCTTGCGAACATGCGCAAGGGCTGATACATAATGGAGTTTGTAGATCAATCAAACCTACGATATTCATCATATCATAAGTTGAAGAGAAAAACAAGAGGTTAAAAATGTTTTATTTTGTCGATTTTTGCGAAATGGTGTTGTACCATTCATATTTTTTACTGAAAGGAGAGCAATACATTGTTCTTAGACATCAGCAGCAGATTCAGATACATGGCGTTGGCTTTTCCAAACCATAATCAAATTAATAATACGGATGATAGCCGCAAGCAATACAAACAAACTGGCGGTGTTGTTATAGCTGTCGGAACGTTTTTGAACACATGTATCTTTGGGGTCGCAAAGTGCGCGGTCGGATATGATAAAGAAATAGATAACAGATATTAATACCAAGGTGCTGGAAAGTAAACTAATGGGAAAGGTATCAGGAAAATCTTCACATAAGGAGACGTCATCTTCACATAGCAGACATTTTAGCTGACCTTTCTGAATGGTAGTCACGTAATATGACAGAGATATTGCAATAATAATCAAAAGAACAAATTTTTGCGAACGATCGATTAACGCAAGTTGTTCCTGTAACGTTTCTTTTGTAGAACGGGCAGAAGTGGCAGAGTCCGGCATAAAGTGTGTACCTCCTATGATTCATCTTTGTTTTATCCTATGCGACGCATAAATAAAATGTGCGGAAACAGGCATAGGCTCTTGCAGACGGTGGATGTTTATGAAGTGGATAGACAAAATATCCATAAACAATAGAAAGAATTGATGAATTGTTGGAGGGAACACAAAGAAAACACCCGAAGATAAAGCCTAATAGCCATATTTTCGGGCGTTTTTTTGTTATACTTTGTTTCAGAATGATTTATAATAAAATCTGAATTAGTCGCAACATTATTGTTGAGTCATTTTTGCAATTTCAGCTGCAAAATCTTCTTCTTTCTTTTCAAGTCCTTCGCCTTTTTCAAAACGGGTGAAGCCTTTGATTTTGATATCGCCGCCCAGTTCTTTGCCTTTGGCATCTAATAATTTGGTAATAGTGTAGTCGGGGTCTTTTACAAATACCTGATCAACCAAACAGTTTTCTGTGTAGTATTTATTAATACGACCATTTACCATTTTTTCAATAATATTTTCCGGTTTGCCTTCGTTACGTGCCTGTGCAGACAGGATTTCTTTTTCTTTTTCCAGAACTTCAGCAGGAACGCTGTTACGGTCCAGATAGGAAGGCATTGCTGCAGCAACCTGCATTGCAACGTCTTTTGCGAGTTCAGCAAATTCTGCTTTGCCAGCTACCGCATCGTCTGCATCAAACTGTACCAGAACGCCGATACGTCCGCCGCCATGAATA
>CATIYX010000385.1 GCA_949739095.1 uncultured Clostridia bacterium
CGAAAAACGTCTAATACTATATAAGGGAATCAAGCGCCGCGAAACGCTTGAGACTTCTATATTTAGGGATGAGCAGATAGAAAATATCTGTCAAAAAAAAGGGGAGCGATACATATGAAACACAACCATTTCTGGATATTCAGCCTCTGTCTGACGCTCGTTTTGGGCAGCACGTGTGTGCCGGTGGGCGCACAGGAGACGGTCACAGAAATTTCCATGACCATTGGCAGCGGGCGGGTCACCATTGACGGCAGCCCGATTCAGACAGAACCGTCCTACACGGAAAACGGCGCCACGCTGGTACCGCTGCGCGTGATTTCCGAAGCGTTCGGCGCGGAAGTAGAATGGTCGGAAAAGACCCGTTCGGTTTCTATCCGTCTGGACGGCTGCACTATTTTGTTGATGATTGACGACAAAAGTTGCTATGTTAACGGTACGGAAAAAATCTTGACCGCCGCACCTGCACTGAAAAACAGCACTACTATGGTGCCGCTGCGATTCATTAGCGAAACCTTTGGTGCAGAGGTTCACTATGATGAGGCAAAAAATGCGGTTTTAGTGCGCTATACCCATACGCTGACCGGCACGAAACTGCAATTGTCCCAGTTCGGGGCGGCGATTACCATGCCGGAGGGCTGGACGCAGAAAGCCACCGGCACAGATCGGTTGCTGATGGAAAAATACTATAGCGGTGGGACTGTGGATTTTGTCTATGTCATGGCGGCGGAAACAAATATTTCCGGCGAGGAATGGCTAAAACAGGAGACGAGTTTCTTGAAAAACCAATATGACGCCAAGAAATTTCAGTCGGCAAACGGACAGTATACAGATGAAAACGGCAACTGGACCACGTTAGAGGTAACCGTTACCTATCCACTGTGGAAAACGTTGCTAAGAGAACGCTATCTGGCAGGGCAAGACGTTGGATATTTTGTCCGCTATGGACGGCTGGAACCGTCGCCGCAAGACGGAGATTTCGGCGACGAGGAAGACAGCGCGGCAAAAACCGAAACGGTGGCGCGACCGAAAGGAAATTTGGAACTGCCCGGCAGCACGCCTGCATGGGACGAAATGGAGCGGATTTTGGACACGCTGGAAATCACGCCGCAGACCGCGGAAGCTGTGAAAGCGAAAGACCCGCATTGGAACGCGTCACAGCATCTTTTGAACAAATATGACGGCTGGCAAATGGATTTACCGGAATCTTTCCAAACGGTGAACAGCCAAATCGGTCACAGTATCTATGAACAGCAACCTGACGGTATCCGTCTGGTGATGGCGAGCACAGTTCGAGGCGGTGTTATGAAATTTCAAAATGTTGTTCCATTTAAAATTCCGTTGACCTATGGCGGCGTTGCTATGGATGCTAATTATATAATGCACGATCCCTCAAATAGAAAAGCCAGAATATTCAAGACATATTCCGAAGCATTTGGTTCGTATACGTCGGCACAATTAAGGGAAACGGACAATTTTGTATATTTTGAGGCTGTCCAGCCGCCGCGCGGACAAAAACAGGAATATATTAATGGTACCAACTATACCTTGAATACAATGTGTATACAAAAAGATACACAGCGTTACCATACATTAAATTATTTCTTCCTTGGGAATTCTTCATATAATCCGGTCCAATTTCTCGCACAGATTCTCATGCCGGAGCAAACGTCCAACTGGCTGGACATGGACCGCGTATATCAGTCGCTGCGCACCTTCCGCTATTCCCGCTGAGCAAACGGGACGGGTGAAAAAACGGTTTATACTTTTCTTTTCACTGTTTGTATTTTTCTTTACTATTCCGATTGCCACCTTGTTTTTTTCCATGGATATGGTAAGATGAATGCACCATAAAAAAACAAACGAATCGGGAGGGCGGAAAAATGGATTTTCAGGCGGGCATCACACAGGAAGGCTATAAAGCCTATTGGGGCGAAAATCATTGGTTGGAGCAAGATATCAACGAATTTTGTTCAGCACAAGAAATCCGCATGACCTGTGCGCGACGGGATTTCGCGGCAGCACAGGTTTGTATCTATCCAAAGGAGGGCGGCACGCTGACCATCGGCAGTGCGGCGGCATTTTCGCCGCATGGTGCGCGCGGCGGGTTGCGGCTGGATGTGCAGATGGACGGATTCGCGCCGTTCATGCAGCATGTCGGCTATATGGCGGACGATATCGGCGTGGAACGGGCGGATATTCTGTTGGCGGATGAAACTGTGGAACTGCAAGCGGGACGCGCGCAGATGGTGTGGCTGGAAATCCCTGTTCCGGCAGATACCAAACCGGGCGAATATTCCGGAACAGTACGCATTTATGAGCATTTCATGTTCGGTGCGGAAACGCAGGTGAAAGAATTGCATTTCACTGTCTGTGTCAAAAACGTACTGTTGCCGGAAAAACCGACATTCTATCTGGACTTATGGCAGCACAACAGCAACATTGCGCGCAAACACGAGGTGCCGCTGTGGAGCGACGCACATTTTGCCATTATGGAGCGGTACATCGCGACGCTGGGCGAATTGGGACAGCGCGCCGTCACGGTCGTTGCAAGCGAAATTCCATGGTCGGGACAAAACGCATTTTTAACCGTGAACTATATCAGCGACATGTATGAATACAGCATGATTCGCGTAGTACGCGGTGCGGACGGAGCCTTTTCTTATGACTACAGCGTGATGCAGCGGTATATTGACTTGTGTGCCAAATACGGCATTCGGGATGAAATTGAAGTGTTCGGACTGTGCAATATTTGGGTAACAGAGGAGATGGGATTCGGTGCATGTTCCGACTATCCCGACGGCATTCGCGTGCGCTATCTGGACGAATCGGACGGCTGCTATAAATTTATGGACAACAAAGCGGACATCAGCGGCTACATTCGTGCGCTGCATGATTATTTCGTTTCCACAGGGCAAATCGAACAGGTGCGTGTGGTGGCAGACGAACCGGCAGACGTGGAAAAACACCGCGAGCGCATTGATTTACTGAAGGAAAATGGTCCGCAGTTCCAATATAAAACAGCGGTCAATCACATTGAATTTATTGAAGAATTCAAAGACGATATTCTTGACCTTGCACCGGTTCTGCCTTTTGCGGCAAAAGAATTAAAAACGTTGCAAGCAGCGCGCAAACGAAACGGTGGACGTGTGACTTGGTATGTCTGTTGCAGTCCGAAATTTCCCAATACCTTTCTTGCTTCACCACTATGTGAAAGCCGTTTGATTGGGCTGCTGACGTGGTATTTGCAGTTGGACGGCTTCCTGCGCTGGAACTACACCGTTTGGCCCGAACATCCGCGGGAACGTATCAGCTACCGCAGTGGCATTTGGAGCGCGGGCGATACGAATTTTGTCTATCCGTCCCGCGGCGGAGACGTGCTGCTAACGCTGCGCTATAAAATTTTGAAACGCGGCATTGGCGACTATGAACTGGCGCGCATGGCGGATTTATCGCCGGAGGACACGCTTTGGGACAGCATTTTGAAGGAAAAACAAATTGTAAAATTCTATGATGTGGATTTCATTGGCAATCCCGACCGCGACTCGGGAAACCCTGCCCGCTGTTATGTACGCGATTATGCGGCATATGATGCGCTGAAGGAAGCATTGCTGGAGCGAATCGAAAAATAAATGTCCAATAAAACGGACGGTATGATTGTCATACCGTCCGTTTTTTGTTTGTGGATATCTCCCCCCAATTGTCGCTCCAGGTACGCGTGCCACGAAGTGGTATTTCCCCCTTGAAACTGTCCCCCGAATTTACTACGAATATGTTCTCTCGTGAAAACTGTCCCCCGATTAGCGCTCCGAATCTATCGCCCTTGAAAATATCCCC
>CATIYX010000386.1 GCA_949739095.1 uncultured Clostridia bacterium
CCAGCCGTTACACAAGAGAGGAGAAAATGACATGTTTTCAAAAGATATTGGAATAGATTTAGGGACTGCTAATACTTTGGTATATATGAGAGGAAAGGGCGTTGTGGTCAATGAACCATCAGTTGTTGCAATCAACCAGTCCACCGGCGAAGTATTGGCAGTGGGATTGGGCGCAAAACAGATGATTGGTAGAACGCCAGGCACCATCCACGCAGTACGCCCCATGAAAGATGGCGTGATTGCAGACTTTGAAGTGACACAAGCAATGATTCGTGGGCTTGTGAAAAAAGCAACAGGTGGGGGTGGTACTTTTTTCCGTCCGATGATTGTCATTTGTATTCCGTCAGGTGTAACAGAAGTAGAAAAACGTGCTGTGGAAGAAGCGGGAATTGAAGCTGGCGGAAAAGAAGTCTATATGGTCTATGAACCCATGGCAGCGGCAATTGGCGCAGGACTTCCGGTTGGCGAGCCAACCGGAAGCATGATTGTGGATATTGGCGGTGGTACCAGTGAAGTGGCGGTTATTTCTCTGGGAGGTATTGTTATTTGTAATTCTTTGCGCGTTGCAGGAGACGCTTTTGATAATGCAATCGTTGCGTTTGTGAAAAAAGAATTTAGTTTGCAAATCGGAGAACGGACTGCGGAAGAAATTAAAATGAAAATCGGTTCTGCCTATGAATATGAAGGAGAACAGCCGCTGGAAGTGAAAGGGCGCGATTTAATCAGTGGATTGCCCAAAATTATTTCTATTTCACCAGCGCAGGTTCGTCAGGCATTGTCAGAACCGGTGGGAGATATCATTGAATGCATTAAAGTGACGCTGGAAAAAGCGCCGCCGGAATTGGCAGCGGATATTATGGAACGCGGTATCATGCTGGCTGGCGGGGGAGCACTGCTACGCGGGCTGGATAAAATCATTGAAAAAGAAACCAACATTCCGGTTAATGTTGCAGAAGAACCTCTCAACGGAGTCATCCGTGGTATTGGACAGATTTTGGAAAGTGAAGATCGCACATTGCTGCGCAAAATGCTGGAGAATTCAAAAAAAGACAGATAATGGTGGGTTACGAACATGTGGAATTTCATCAAAAAAAAGTTTATCCCAATTTTGATTGTTTTTTCTGTTGTGATTTTTGTGGTAATGGGGATTTCCAGTGCCACAAAAGAGAGTGGGAAAGCATCTCTGCCGTCTGATGCAATCGGAATTGTTTTAAGTCCGGTGCAAGGCGCGTTTTCATGGGTGATTGGCAATTTTGTGAGCATTGGAGAATATGTATATGACATGTCAACCAGTGTGGAGGAAAATAAAATTCTGAAAAACCAGATTATTCAACTTGAAAAGATGGCGCGCGACAGGGAAGAATATAAAAATGAAAACGACCGTCTGCGCAGTCTGCTGGATTTCAAGGAAAAGGAACAAAATTATCAGACCATTGGCGCGGAGGTAATTGCTAAGGAGCCAGGAAACTGGTTTCAAATATTCACCATCAACCGCGGCACCATGGATGGATTAGAGCAGGGATGCGCGGTGTTGGACAGTCAGGGATTGATCGGATATATCTTTGATATTGGTACGACGTGGGCAAAAGTCGCAACTATCATTGATATGGATACCAATGTAGGCGCGTTGCTTACAAAAACAGGAGAACAGGTTGTGGTAGAAGGGGATATGGAACTGTCGCGCGAAGGGCTTTGTAAGATGGTTTATATTCCTAAGAATGCGAATATTATGATTGGCGATCCTGTAGAAACTTCCGGGCTAGGCGGCGTATATCCTAAGGGGCTGTTTATTGGACGTATTAAAGAGATTAATACGCAGCAAGGCGATTTATATAAAGAAGTTGTGGTAGAACCGGCGGCGGATTTTCAGCGGATTCGGGAAGTTTTGGTTATTAAAAAGTAAGGAGGACAGACGGTGGGAGTTTTTGCAACGATTATCATATTTGTTGCAGCATATTTGTTGCAAACCACGTTTGTTGGTTATATTGCAGTCATGGGTATCAAATCGGATTTGATTTTAGCAGTTTTAATTTGCTTTGGCGCGTTCCATGGAAAAGAAAAGGGGGCGCTCGTGGCAGTTGTTATGGGAATTATTGTCGATTTGTTGTTTGGCAAAATTTTTGGTGTTAACACCTTGATGTACTTATATATTGTCGTTGTGGCAAGTGTGATTTTTGAATATTTATTTGAACATAATGTCTTGACAGTGGGTGCTGTGACGTTAGCATTGAGTTTGGTTGGCGGCATTATTTATAGTTTGATTTTGGTGCTAAGCGGACAGTCGTTTGGACTACTTTTTATCGTTAAAATGGTAGTGCCATATGCTTTGTATACGGCGGTTACAGCGGCGGTAATACATCCAGTGCTGGCAAGAATTTACCGGAGATATGAGATAGCGTAAAGGAAAGTGTGATAGATTTGTGGAAAAAAATCAAAGAGTTTTTTAAAAACCGCTTAAATA
>CATIYX010000387.1 GCA_949739095.1 uncultured Clostridia bacterium
CCGACTGTTGAAGAACTACAAGTCCTCAATGGAAGCAAGCCGGTGGAGATATTCGGCAAAACGGTTACAGCATCGAGTGAATATAGCTCCAGCTATGCGGCATCAAACGTGGTAAACGGCTATACCGGAACAGACAACAGCGGACGATGGGCAGTCGGGAAAGGCGGAGATACGAATATTTGGCTGCTGATTGATATGAAGACCTCCGTTTCTATTGAGTCTATTGTTCTGTATGGAAGAGGCAGTGTCATTACTGTTACACCGAATATGATTGTAGAAGGGTCGGAAAACGGATCGACTTTTGAATCCATTCCATATACACTCACGACAGACCCGGCGGAGGAGCGGATTAAAACAGCAACCTTTGAACCCACCCAGATGCGGTACTTACGGCTGCGGTTCCCAGATGCGGACAGCACATCAGCGACCTTGTATGAAGTTGCAGTACCAAATATTGTGGAAACAAAAGAAAAAACACCGTTGGAACTGGATTATGTGAACTTAAGTTTGGGGGATGTTAGCAAAGTAATACAGAATTTTGCCCTTCCTCAAAACGGTAATAACGGCAGCGGGATTGTCTGGAGCAGTAGTGATGATGCAATCACAGTGCAGGATAATAGCCTTGCAGTGGTTAAAAGAACAAGCAGGAATCAGACGGTCACTCTGACCGCGAACTTGACGCTGGACGGCGAGAGCATGACCAAAACATTTCTCGTGACGATTCTTGCCAGAGACGATTTGGAACCGGTGGTACTGACCTCAGATTTTTACTCCATTGACAATGAGACGGGCAGAATATGGAATGTACTGAACACCGACCGTGTCGTTACCTTCTGTCAGCTGCTGGGCGGTCTGGGAGACAAGAGCGCGGTGGTCAAAGGGAGTGGGCAGACGCTTTTGGGCGATGACCTGATGAGCGCGGCAGACACTCTGGAAGTCGTAAACGGCGACGAAATTACCATCTACCGTATTGAGACAACGGACACCTATGTGGCGGAGGTCTCGCCGGATGACAATTTTGCGGAGCAGTCGGATTGCAGCTACAGCGCCATGAATGCTCTATCTGCCTATCCGGCGCAGTATGCATTTGACGGCGACTACGGCACCATGTGGGAAAGCTCCAAGAGTCCGAGCGGCGCAGAGGGGACGCCGGGTGTATGGCTGGCAGTTGATTTCGGAAAGCCGGTCTCGTTTAACTGGGTAAATTTGAACCTCTACGATATATCAGGGAAATATCCCATCAGCTATATTACGAATTGCAAAGTGATGGCAGCAGATACCCTGCCGACAGGCAACGTCAAAAATCTGAACTATTGGAATTCTGTTTCCCGTATTCTGTATGAAACGGATTCCCTGACAGAAGCGAATTTTGAAATCAAACTAGACAAATTGGAAACGGCACGCTATCTGATTTACTACGTAGAACGTTCCACCAATCCGAATCTGGACTACGTGGGCGTATATGAAATGAGTGCAGGGCTGGATGCTACCATTTCGCTGTCTTCCACTTTCTATGAAGTTCAGGAAAACAAATTCCAGAACCTCTTTGAACTCTCGAAGGTACCGGAAGGGGAAACGCTGGATAATTTGCGTGCCCGCATGACAATTCAAGGCGGAAGTGAAAACATCATTTGCCTGAAAAAAGACGGCTACCTGCTGGAACAGGCAGTAGAAGGGGCACAGCTTCATGTGAAATCCGAGACGGATTATAAAATTTACACCATTCGCACAGGAATCGCAAACACATTAGCGGAAGCGGCGGAATTTTTGACCTTTGAAAGACTGAGCACAGAAGCGCCGAACATGGTAACGCAGGACTTGAACCTGGTGCATAACATTGACGCATTTACCGTCCGCTATCTGTCTTCAGACAGTGCGCTGGACGCGGAGACCGGCGCGGTGACCCGCCCCAGAGTCAACGACATTCAGCTGACTTTGACGGCGGTCATCAGCGATGGCAGCGGGGAAATCCAAAAGACCTTTGATGTGGTGGTTCTGGCTGAGCCTGTGCAGCAGCCGGAAAACTTAGCGGCAGGAAAGAACGCAACAGGTTCTACCGCATGGTCGCAGGGACCGGCGAAAAATGTAACAGACGGCGATATGAATACCTTTTGGCAGTCACTGGGCGCGGATGCAAACAACACGGTAACCATTGACTTAGGCAAAACGACCGCCTTTAACCAAGCGCTGGTGCAGCTGGATCCCGAGGGTATGGCAAGCTTTGTCCTGGAGGGTAGCAACGACAACAAGACCTTTACTGTCTTTGCGGAAGGTGCACAAGGGCTAAAAGAAGTGATGCCCTTTGCATTCGAGCAGGTGCAGTATCGGTATATACGGTTGCGGGCTGTTAAGACAGCAGTGGAGCCCAAATGCAGAATCTATGAAATCATGCTGTTCCGGTCTGATGATACACTTTATATTGACGCATATGAAAAAGTAAACCAGGATGCAGATAGTCTGGATTTAGGCGATTTGTCAGCGGTACGCTATGACCTTTCGCTTCCGCAAGAGGGTAGAAACGGAAGCACAATTCTGTGGTCCAGCAGCAATGAAGCGGTACTGAATAGTAGTGGAACCGTTCGCCGCGGTACACAAGATGAGCAAGTCGTGCTGACCGCGCGGATTCGGTACTGTGGTGTGGAAGTTGTGCGGACATTTGAGGCGACAGTATGCATGGCAAAAACAGCGGAGCAGGAGAAAAAAGAGATTGCGGACGCGATTTTGCTGAAAGATTTGACCACGGAATCATACAATGCCATCACGAAGGACTTGACACTACCGGCAAGCGGATTGTATCAGACAGCGTTGAGCTGGCAGTCCTCCAATCCTGCTGTGATTTCCGATACAGGTGTTGTGACACGGCAGTCGGAGAACACAACGGTGACACTGACGGTCACATTCTCCTATGAGGGAGAAATGGTGCAAAAAACTTTTCATTTTACCGTGAAAGGAACGAACTCTAATACTGGTACCTCCAGCAGCGGAGGTGGTGGCGGAGGAGGAGGGGCTTCTTCCGGCGGCTCCAGTGGGAGTCTCATTCCTTCCACAAGCGGACAGTCCACCTATGCGGGTGCAGGACAGTATACACCGGGCAACGGAGTACAGGACACGACAGAGCAAAACAGCGCCTTTTACGACCTCGCCCAGCACGAGTGGGCGCAGCCCTATATTGAAGTCCTGTTTCAAATGGGAATTGTTGGTGGGGTAGGCGACGGACAATTTGAGCCGGAACGGCTTGTTACACGGGAAGAATTCATTAAAATGGCAGTACTTGCCTTTGACATTCCGCTTGGTGGTGAAGATATTCCCTTTGCGGACTGTGGCTTAGAGGAATGGTACACGCCTTATGTGGCGGCAGCCTATAAAAACGGAATCATCAAAGGCATCAGCGACCAGGCATTCGGCATTGGCGAAACCATCACCCGACAGGATATGATGGTGATTGGATATAATCTTCTTGCACTGCGCGGCGAAGCGCCGGCAGAAGTAGACGGTCATCCGGATTTTGACGATTGGGACCAAGTGGGCGGTTATGCTGCTAAGCAGGTAGGCGCGCTGACCAGTCAAGGATATATTAATGGTGTGAGCGATACGGAACTGTCACCGCAGACGGGCGCGACACGAGCCCAAAGCAGTAAATTCATTTGTGCGCTGAAACACTGGGGCGCCTGATACCGTGAGAAAATTGGATTCAGAAAGGAAGGTTTTTATGTTGAAACGAATAGGCGCGGCGCTTCTGGTGTTGGCACTGTCTTGTCAGATGGTGTTTGCGGCGGGAAGCGGAAGCGGCGACAGCGCACTGGACGATGCGCTGAAGCGTCTGGCAGTGTTTCAAATATTGCCATATGCGGAGGAAGACTTTGATGGTACGGCGTTTCTGACCCGCGGCGAGTTTTGCCGCTGGATTATTAGCGCCACAATGCTAAAATCGGAAGAAATGCTGCCAAGCAGCCCGATTCATTTTGCGGATGTACCGGACAGCCATCCGTATGCCAAGTATATTTTAACGGCATATCAGTTGGGCTATGTTTCGGGTGAACCGGACGGCGTGTTTGCGCCGGATGAAAGTATCACCTATGCCCAGGCAATCAAAATTATGTTACAGCGTCTGGGCTACGGCCCCCTTGCCGCGGAAAGGGGCGGATATCCGGACGGATACATCTATTTTGCAGCCGATACTAAGATAACGAAAGGTATCACATACAGCAGCGAAAACCCAATTACCAAACGGGACGCAGCGGTCATGATGGACCGGATGTTGGACGTGAAATTGGTAGAACAACGGGAATTGGGTTATACGATAGGGGATGATACCTTGTTTGAAATGCTTTCAGAACAGATGGGAACCACATTGCTGGAAGGAACGGTCACTGCCAATGAGGTTTCCAGTATTGGTGGCGGACCGCTTCCGGAGGAAGGGTATGTATTCATTGACGGAGAACGGTTCTATGCGGGGCTGACCAATGCGGCAGATTATCTCGGCTACAAAGTGTCGTATAGCTTTCAATATGATAGAGACTATGACGAGTATACACTCCTTACCGTTGAGCCGGTCAAGAGGTGTGAACAAATTGTTATTACATCAGAAGATATTATTTCATCTACCCGAAATTCCATTACCTATTATGATGAAGAAGGTAAAAAGAGAACTATCACGCTGAGTCAGGACGCTATCGTGATTCGCAACGGTGTCTATACACCTGTGCGGGATGAGTCCATGTTTGCGCTGGATTTCGGGCAGGTCACGGTAGTAGCGCCTACGGGAAGCGACTATACTCTGGCATTGGTGCAGGAATACCGTCACTATAAAGTTGACAAAGTAGATTCTAAATATAACCGTATCTATTTGCGGCAAGAACTCTATAGCAACTTGTTTCATGGAAAGGATTATATCCAACTATATGATGAAGATAAGGACGATACGGGCGACCTGTATATCATAGAAGACCGACAGGGCAACCGCATTGATATTTCCTCCATTGGTGAAGGCGCAATCATTGCCGTGCAGTATTCAGAAGAGGATATGGAAGGACATTCTAACCGGGTCATTCTGACTGACCAGGTCAGCGGAACCATTGAGGTAATCAGCGACGATTCAGTAACGCTGGATGGCGTAGAATTTGAAATATCAGCGCCCAGTATGGAGAAATGGGCAAACTTGACATTGGAAATCGGTAGCGTTAAAAGTTTCTATCTGGACTATTATGGAAGAATTGCAGACGAGGTCATAGACCCCGACCAGGAACGGAACTTTGCGTATCTCACGGAAACCTACGGCTATTTGCTGAACGTTTCCGGAGGAATGCTCAGCAAAGGGCAGGTACAGTTGGCGCTGAATTCCATGGCAAACAGAAATGGCGTTAGTATCCAGATATTTGATTTGGCGGATAAAGTCACAGTAGATGGTACGCGCTGCAGCAGTTCGGGCACAGCAGAGCTGCTCAAACCATATTTATATACGCCTTTGCGTTTTACTGTCAACCAGAATGGAGAGGTTAGCAAAATCTATCTGGGACAGCCCTATGGTGAGAAAAAAGCACGGAAGTATTCGCTGAAAAACGCCAGCTTTGGCGGCGATTTTTACATCAATCAGCGCACCAGTGTCTTTTTTGTTCCATCCTCCAACAGCGTGGCAGACATGCAGAATATGCTCTATACGCCAATTTTAAACGGAAACACCTTTTTGGTGACAGCGTATGACATCAGTGACAAAGGGGTGGCTAGCGCTATTGTCATTGAGACGGATCCGAATCCGGTATCCAGCGTGACTCAAATCAACACAGCGGGCGCATTTTCTATCTATCAATCCACGATTCAATACGTGGATGAAGATGGAGAGTCAAGAATAAAACTAGTACTGTATACCAGCGGACGGGTGCAGACGATTGATGTCATGGACAATGAAACCGTGCTGGGGCAGGCGCGAAGCATGAAGGCGGGCGATGTGTTCCAGTATGCCACCAACATTTATGGCGAGATTGGTAGAATTGGTGTAGTTGGCAACATCTACAGCGATACGTTAAGCGATAATTTGAACGGCAGCATTGGGGTAATACGGGGTGTTATCACCAATGATACATCAGAATATGATTCTGCCTATAAGCTGAAAGAAACCATCACTGTATCGGACGGAACCAGCAGCAGAACCCTAACGACCTATAGCCAGGCGGATTCCATCAACTCGTCGGTTGCCGTGGTAGAACAGGGAAGCAAGCTGGAGCTGTCTGCTGGTGGATTTGCAGATTTGTGGTCTTCCGCAAACGCACCGAACGGAAAAGGCGTTTTAGTCTATGCTATTTATAAAACATCCGACAACAGTGCAAGGCAAATCTATGTGATAGAATAGGAGGCGGCGCAGGTGAAGAAAAAATCAATAATAGCGTTGCTTTTGGCGGCTTGCTGTTTCCTTGCTGCCGCACCGCAATGGACAGTGCCCGGCAGTCCGGGCATTCCCAACGTGTTTGCAGAAGAGGAAGGCGAAGAACCCGAGCCGGATATAGGAGATGATACAGAATTGGATACCTATCCGGATGATTGGGAAAACAATATGTTTGACGATATTTCCGATCAGGAGCTGCTGGAAGAAATGGTGGAGGAAGCACGGTATTATATCATATATGTGCAGTCTATGGAGGCGACGGAAAATCAGCAGGATATCATAAAAGAATTACAGGAGATGCTGACGCGTGCCGAACAAATTTTGCAGCAGGAAAGAATCTCGGACTACCGAAACCAAGCGAACCGCATACAAACTACACTGGAAAGGCTTCTGGAAACTATGAGCGGACAAAAGCATTTGTCCAACCGTCAGGGCTTTGGACTGATGATTAATGATGATAATGTAGACTTGAAAATCGGCGAGCCATATGTGCGTTATTTTGAGCAGGGTTATCCCAGCTTGATTGTTGTACCTTATTATGAAGGCACGCTGGAATATGATGTGATTTTCCATCATGCTGGTGGAGAGACGGAAGTGCTCTATCACAAGGAGCCGTGGAAAGCGGAAATCAACCTGAACAATGTGGTGAAAATACCGCTTCAGCTGAAAACAAGGGGCTGGCATGAGGTGCGGTTCAAACTGAACGCCGAGGGACAATATCCCTATTATGACTCCATCCATTTTTATGCACAGGCAGCGGGTTATCACAAGCCGGCAGGCAGTGCGGATTCTCTGTTTGTGGACGAGACAGGCGCACTGCAATATGTACCGGACTATAAAGGGAACCATATCATGGACTATTCCACCGTGGGATATGAACATGGCGAGAAGGAACCGCCTATTGTGGAAGAAAAAGTTACTGTGTCTCCTTCCTATTCAGGAGATGACTGGGCGCGGATACAAGCCGCGATTGATAAAGTATCGGCAATGCCGCTGGATGAAAACGGTTTCCGGGGCGCTGTGGTTTTAAAACAGGGAGTCTATCAGGTTTCCAAGACGCTAAATATTAACGCCAGCGGCGTGGTTCTCCGGGGAGAATACTGTGAGAACGGAGCGGGCGAGCCAATGGAAAAAGCGGTTATCCGTTCGACCCAAAACAGCGAAACAGAATGTGTGCTGATAGACGGCGGAAAAAGTATTTCGGTAAACAGCGCGACCAGTGTAGGCATTTTGAATCAATACGTTCCCTTTGGCTGTGATGAAGTCTTTGTGGAAAACACGCGTGGCTATCAGGTGGGGGACAGCGTAGTGGTTCGGGTAAGTTTTGATATGAAATGGATTCAGGAGACAGGACATGACCTGTTGGTACGCGATGGCGAAAGCCAGGCATGGCCGCCGTTTTCTGTGGATTTTGAAAGAATGGTGACAGGCGTAACTGAAAATACCATTCAATTAGATGTACCCATTGCCACCAATATCGACAGCAAATTGCAGACAGGGGAAATTATTCGTTGTACGGAAAACCGGATTGAGCATACCGGTGTGGAAAATATCCAATTTGTTGCCGGAACGGATATCCTTTCTGCGACAGGAGACTCCAAAATGGAGACGAGCGGATACTTTATTTCGGAAGAGCGCGCTTCCTGTGCCGTCTGCTTCAACAACGTAAAAAATGCCTGGGCGCGGGATTTGGACATTCAATATTTTGACAAGGGTGTGATGTTCGGGCGCGGAGCAAAATATTGTACCGGACGGGATTTAACTTACCGGGTACCATCGTCCATCATCACAGGTGGACGCAGATATCCGTTTTATACGGAAGGACAGTCTACTTTATTTACAAGGTGTACCGCGCAGGATGCCCGTCACGCCTATTCGTTAGGCTCGCGGGTGCCGGGACCCAACGTGTTCCATCGGTGTTATTCCACAAACAACTATGGTTTGAGCGAACCGCATCACCGGTGGTCCATGGGTGGATTATATGACAATGTTCAGGCAGATTTAGGGCTTTATAACCGACAGAGTCTGGGAACCGGTCACGGTTGGGCGGCAGCATGGTATGTGGCATGGAACACGGAAAATGCCTTGACCATTCAAACCCCACCCACGGCGCAAAATTATAGCATTGGACATGTGGGCACAACGCCAACGCCGCCCTATACGACAGATATGCCGCAACACTTTGAGCTGCTGGGAACCCATGCTTCGCTGGAGAGCTTATATGAATATGAACTGGAGCAACGAATTGGCAAGGAACAACTCGATAAAGTGTTTGCCCGCGCAGAATATCCCGTAGTGAAAAAATAGGGAAAAAACAAAGGTTGCATTGAAAATAAAGCTGTGAAAGCATAAGAATCAAAGGTCTAAAAAGAGAACGTGCCGCACAGATTGTTGTTCACAACCTGTACGGCACGATTTTTTATCATATATAACGCTGCAATGAAATGTTACTATTTTGCAGATGCCTATTTTATAATAGGTACCAACCAGATTTTTGCTGCATCTGCCGCAGTGATTTCATTTAAGCGGACAGCCGGTTGTCCGTCCTCACCTGCATTTGGGTTCACGGACGCGCCGGAAAGACCGAAATCGTCCTCGATAATCAGCGCCAGCGTCTTACCATCGCCCAGCATGCAAAGCCCTTCTGCTTTTTCTGCTGTCCAGCCCATTGCACGCAGATTTACCGCTTCCGTCTTTGTCATATAGGTCATCGTGCCGGAGAGTGCGGCAGGGTCTGCTGTATATTCTAGTTCTTTACCGTTATAGGTAATGCCTGTGATGTCGGTTGCGTTGGCGAGGTCTGCACGGTAGACAATGTTGGAGAGTGTTCCGTCTGCCAGTTCACCCTGTTCAATCACCAGCAGCGTGCCCTCGTCCAATGCGTAGATATCACCCAGTTTGCAGTTTTTTGGTGATTTATAAGCGCTCACGTCTACAGGATAGGCAAACATTTTGGTTTCGCCCGTCTGGGGGTCAAGCTCCAGAATACGGACGAATGTCGCGGTTTTGCTGGTTTCGCCTTCGATGTCTAAAACGCTTTGCAGCGATGCATAAATCTTGCCGGACGGGGAGATGGTTAGCCCTTCAAAACCGCGGTTTGCGATACGGTATTTTAAAATTTCCGGCAGTCCATTGCCTGGCGCATATTTTTGAAGAAGCGTTCCGTCTGCGCTGAACTTTGCGATAAACGGACCATATTCATCCGCCAGCCAGAAGTTGCCTTCCGCGTCTACGGCGATGCCTTCGGGGTCAAACCCTTCCGCGTCCGGTTCAATTTCTTGTAAATTCATGTCCAGTGCTGTTTCGCCGGTCGCGCCGAGGTCGCCTGCCGGCAGCGGCAGCCCTGTCAGGGGCGTGCCGTCTGTATTTTTCAGTGTGATGGAATCTTCCACCACAGCTTCGCCATTTTTGATGGTGATGATACCGATAGAAGGTGTGAAATCCGGTACAGGGAAAATTTTTGCTGCGTCATAGTTATTAGCAAGTACCGCATCCTCTGGTACATCTAAGCTGGGACCGCGGTCTGTTGCACCATAGAACTGCGGATTGCCCTCTGCATCATAGCCTTTAAAGGTGATGGCGGAGCCAAACCCTGTTTTCAGTCCGTCTGCAAAATAGCCCTCCGCGCTGCCTGCAAAGTTGGTATACAGCGCGGAATTCACGGTAACAGGATAGATTTGTGCAGCAGATTCCATTTTATCCAGTGCGCGCATCAGAATGGTTGCTGTTTCTGCACGAGTTAAGGTATCCGCCGGACGCAAGCCTGTTTCGTCGCCTGTAATCAGACCTGCCGCTACCAGCTTCTGGGCTGCTTCGCGTGCATAGGCGGAAACGTTTGTGCTGTCCGCAAAGTCAGACAGGTCGGCGGAATCGGTGAGTGCAACATTTTCAGAGCCTAAGAAACGATAGAGCATATCTATCATTTGCTCCCGCGTCAGTGCAGTATCCGGTTGGAAATCCCAATTACCGCTGCCAATGATAGCGTTTCCTTCGCCCCATGCTTTTGGTACGTCATACCAGTTGCCTTCCGTTGCCGCATCGGTTTTACCGCCCTGTGCACGGTAGAGCATGGTGATAAGCTCCGCACCGGTTACGGTATCCTCCGGCGAAAACAGAGATTGCGATTTTCCCACAATCAAGCCGGTGTCATAAGCGCTGTTCACCGCGTCAAAATACCAGGCATCTGTTGCCACATCGGTAAATGGCGATGATTTGATTTCCGCGCTGGTGACGTTGGTAAAGCTTCTGTTTTCTTTTGTTAATACAAAATCATAGGTTTCTGTTTCCGAGCTGCT
Organism: uncultured Clostridia bacterium; assembly: GCA_949739095.1. Taxonomy (GTDB): domain Bacteria; phylum Bacillota; class Clostridia; order RUG12999; family RUG12999; genus JAAWTG01. The sequence continues at coordinate 10,675 of CATIYX010000387.1, forward strand.
GTTCATGCCGCGCGGACCATGTGCGCCGCCGCCCATTCCCTCAGGGCGTTGCATACCTTCTGGGAATTCCATGCCTTCCTGTGGTTGCCTTCCTTCAGGACGTTGCATACCATCCGGACGCTGCATGCCTTCCTGTGGTTGCATTCCCTCAGGGCGCTGCATACCTTCGGGACGACTCATGCCATCCGGACGCTGGAAACCTTCAGGTGGTTCCATCCCTTCGGGTGGTGTCATACCATCCGGACGACCCATGCCGCCCATACCGTTTGGTCTACCCGGGAAGCCTGTGTTTGTTGCGGTGCCGCCGTGGTGCATTTGTGTGCCGCCGGAATAGGAAGAAATGTTAGTGTAAAGTCCATCCGATTCATCGCCCACAATGGTTCCGCCTATGTAGACATGGTAGGTACCCTCCGCAAGCTGCGCATTGCTGAAGGAGATATAAGAATAACTAAACGGAAAATCATAGGCAAAAACCGGATTGCCGTTTGTATCAGTAATGCAAATTAAGTCATCTGTTGCTTCGGTGAATTGCAGGAACATGTAGAGCTGTGCCGAATCTGTATCAAGTTCATCATACATATTGCCTGCGCCCACTACGGTACCACCGTTAATGGTAGTCGCCAGCTCCGCATCCAGACCGCTGTCCGGACTCTGTGTGCTCGCAAGCGCAATAACGGTACCGCCGTTAATTGTCATATAGCCGTTGGAATCAATGCCATCGCCTTCGGGACCAACGGCATGGCAGTAGATATATCCGCCGTTGATGGTGATATGTGCCACATAGTCTTCACTGCCGTTAATTGGGTCATCCTGACTTTCCACATAAAGTGTGCCGCCATTGATGGTAAAGTGTTTGTTTTTTACCTCAATACCCTCATTGTCGCCAACGACATGGAGTGTGCCGCTACCGTCAATGAGCAGGGAAACGTTGGAACTGATTGCACCATCATGTTTTACAGAATCCTCTTCTGTCACACGGGTGTGTGAACCGGTTACTTTGTTTTCTGTGCCGTCCGCCAGTAAAATGGATACGTCGGCTTCGCCTACAGTTGCCGGTTCACTTGCCGAATAAACCATGATTGCCGGTGCGGTGCGGCAGGTGATGTCCATACCGTCTAAAATCAGCGTCACCGCGTCATTTTCGCCCGCGCGGACGGCAATCTGCGTATCCGTCATGGTGCCGCTGATACGATAGTCGCCCGCCTGCGTGATGGTAACAACGGTGTTTTCTACATTTTTGAGGTCCTCGGATACGTCTTCATGCGTTTCTGTCCGTTTGGTCGCATAAACTGCGGCGGACGCGTCCTGCGAAATTGCCGCACCATCCACGGTGATGCCTGCTTCCGATAAGACAATAGACGTCTGGTCTTCCGCTGAGCCGACTGCCGGAATGAATGTCAACGCCAGGCATAGCGTAAGCAGAAAGCCCAATGTTCTTTTTGTTAGATTCATAAATAATACCTCCCGTTTGTGATAGCTGCACATTTTGTCGCGAAAGGGACAATGCCCGGAAAATTTGCACAGCAGGTCTTTCTGCGTATATTATAATATGAATCTGCAATACAATCAAGATGAATCACCAAACTTTCATCAAATTATCACATTCAGACATTCATGAAACCAAAATCACGAAAATTGTCTGTTCAGATGCCATTTTGACCCATGGTTTTGTATTGACAATGATTTTGGCGTTTTGCTAAAATAAATTAAAATGAAAGAAAGTCAGGCAGCAGTAGGCTGTCTGGCAACATCCAATTTAGAGGAGGAAATGGAAAGAGATGAAAAGAGAAAATCAATGTATTAATGGAATGATTGAAAAAATGTCGCTGGAGCAAAAAATCGGCGCGCTGCTGACGTTGGGGTTTTGCGGCACTACGCCGCGGCAGCATATTTATGACGCGATTTTAAAATATCACTGCGGTGGTCTTCGGCTCACGCCCAGCTCACGGCTGTTCGGCAGCTATGTAGACCCTAAAACGGGTAAAAATGTAGTAAACGTGGTAGACACGAAAGGATATAAAGCGGGCGTCAATCCGCCGGCAGTCACACCATCGGAATACCGTGACATTCTGGCGGAATTGCAGGAAGTGGCACAAAGCCGTCCGCTGGGATTGCCGCTACACTTCTCCTTTGACCAGGAGGGCGGCACCAGCGCAGACTACCGGTTCGGCGGCGTGAACATTTTCCCCAAACCCATGGGACTCCGCGCCACCGGCGACCCCAAGCTGGCATATGAAACAGCGAAAGCGGTTTCGCAGCAAAGCCTTGCGGTGGGTTTTAACTGGATGCATTCGCCGGTTCTGGACGTGAACAACGAGCCGAACAATCCCGAAATCTATACCCGCGCTTATTCGGACGACGCGGAGGAAATTGCGGCATATGCGGAGCAATCCTGCCGTGGTTTTAAGGAAACTGGCATGATTGCTACCGGGAAACATTTTCCCGGGCGCGGTGCATCAGCACAGGATGCACATTTTTCTATTCCGCAAATAGACGCTGATTGGGATACCTTGTGGAACAGAGAACTGCTGCCCTACCGTCGGTTGATTGAAAAAGGACTGCTCCCCTCCATCATGATTGCGCACTCCATCTTCCCGGCATTAGACCCTGACAACGTGGCAACGGTATCGCCCAAGATTTTGCAGGGGCTGTTGCGGGAGAAAATGGGATTTGAAGGCGTTATCACCACCGAC
>CATIYX010000388.1 GCA_949739095.1 uncultured Clostridia bacterium
GTCACTTTAGGGTGTCCCTCCGTGATGGTACCTGTTTTATCCAACACAACTGTTTTCACAGCATGCGCCGTTTCCAGCGCCTGTGCCGTTTTGACCAAAACGCCCTGCTCCGCACCTTTTCCGGTACCCACCATGATAGCTGTCGGCGTGGCAAGTCCGAGTGCACAGGGGCAGGATACCACCAGCACAGCAATGGCAGAGGAAATCGCAAAAGATACGCCCGCGCCCAGTATCAGCCACACCACTGCCGTCACCGCCGCAATACTCATGACCACCGGAACAAACACGCCACTTACCTTGTCTGCCAGCCGCGCAATGGGCGCTTTGGTCGCGCCTGCCTGTTCCACCAGTTTTACAATCTGCGAAAACGTAGTGTCCTGCCCGACCTTTTCCGCACGAAATCGGAACGAACCGCTGCCGTTCATGGTCGCACCTGTCACTGCGTCGCCCGGCTGTTTTTCTACCGGCATACTCTCGCCCGTGATGACTGATTCATCTACCGCCGAGCTGCCCTCTGTCACAGTACCGTCCACCGGGATTTTCCAGCCTGGTTTCACCACAACAATATCGCCTACTACAACGTTTTCCACGCCGATTTCTGTTTCCTGTCCGTCCCGCACCACTACAGCAGTTTGCGGCGCCATTTTCATCAGTGATTTTAGCGCGTCCGCTGTTTTGTCCTTAGAACGTGCTTCCAGAAATTTTCCCACTGTCACCAGTGTTAAAATCATGGCGGCGGATTCAAAATACACGTCGTGACGGTATTGTTCCACCAACGCCATATTTTGATGTCCTGCGCCATATGCCACAGCAAACAACGCCCATAGACCATAGACCAGCGCTGCGCCGGAACCAACCGCAATGAGCGTATCCATATTGGGCGCGCCTTTTATCAGCCGCCGGAAGCCGTGCAAAAAATAGCTGCGGTTCAGCACCAACACAGGAGCTGTCAGCAATAGCTGCGTCAAAAGCTGTACGGTTGCATTCTGCGCCCCCTCCAAAAAGAAGGGCTGCGGCAAGTGCAGCATGTGTCCCATACTGACATACATCAGCACTGCCAAAAACAGGACAGACCATATCAACCGTGTTTTCACTGTCGCCTGACCGCTGTCCTCCGGTGCAGCGACTTCCTCTTTGCCGCCGCCCTGTGCTTTGGCATGGTAACCACCTTTTTCTACCGCCTTACAAATTTGCTTTTCTTTGACGGTGCTTTCATCATAGTCTACCGTCATGGTGTTTTGCAATAAACTGACGGACACCTCCTGCACACCGTCCAGCTTGCCCACAGCTTTTTCCACATAGGAACTGCACGCGCTGCATGTCATACCCGTTACATCAAATGTTTGTTTCATATCATCAACCTCCCCACCCCCCCGGGGTGTATTTTCAGTATATCAAATTATGTTTAGTATGTCAAGTCCCTTCATTTTTTATTTGCGTTTTGATAGGGAATATGCTATACTAAAGTGGGTATTATTGACCCTATACTTATATTTGCCTTTTATCGGTTGGCAGCAGAATTTAAGAAACGGAAAGAGAATGAGGTCTTATGGAAAAACAACAACAAACGGTGCCACGCTGGGAAGCGGGCAGCTATGATATTGCGGTGATCGGCGGCGGACACGCGGGTTGTGAGGCGGCGCTTGCGAGTGCGCGGCTGGGCTGTTCCACAATTTTGTTTGCGATTAATTTAGACAGTATCGCCAACATGCCCTGCAATCCTAACATTGGCGGCACTGCCAAAGGGCATTTGGTACGCGAGGTGGATGCGCTGGGCGGCGAAATGGGTAAAGTAGCGGACAGAACGCTGATTCAGTCCCGTATGCTCAATTCCGGCAAGGGACCTGCCGTGCATTCCCTGCGTGCGCAGATTGACCGCCGCGCTTATGGACGGGAAATGAAACATGTGCTGGAAACACAGCCGAATTTGCATGTCCGCCAAGGAGAAGTGACGGACATTTTGTTCGAGAAAGACGGCAGCGTCTGTGGCGTAGTGCTGCAAACGGGCGCGGTGTTCCGCTGCTGCGCCGCGATTATTGCCAGCGGCACCTATTTAAAAGGAAAAATCATTATTGGGGAACTGCAATACAGCGGCGGACCGGATGGCATGTTTCCGGCGGATTCTCTGTCCGTCTGTCTGCGGAATGCAGGCATTGAGCTCATGCGTTTCAAGACCGGAACGCCCGCTCGTGTACGTCGCAGCAGCGTGGATTTTTCCGTGATGACCCCTCAGGCGGGCGACGAGGAAATTGTACCATTCTCTTTTGAAGATAAACAACCCTTGGAAAACAAAGTATTGTGCTACTTAACGCACACCAATCCTGAAACGCACGACATCATTCGCCGCAACTTAGACCGCTCGCCGCTCTATGCCGGCATGATTGAAGGAATCGGTCCGCGCTATTGCCCCTCCATTGAAGATAAAGTCGTGCGATTTGCGGACAAACAGCAGCACCAGGTGTTTATGGAACCCATGGGGCTGGCGACAGAAGAAATTTACGTGCAGGGTATGTCCAGCAGTCTGCCGGAGGAAGTGCAGATTGAAATGATGCGCTCCATGAAAGGGCTGGAGCAGGTGGAAATCATGCGCCCTGCCTATGCGATTGAATATGACTGCTGCAACCCACTGCAACTACAGCCCACACTGGAATTTAAGCATAACGAAGGTCTTTATGGCGCGGGGCAGTTTAACGGCACCTCCGGCTATGAAGAAGCCGCGGCACAGGGACTGATTGCAGGTATCAATGCCGCGCGGAAACTACAGGGAAAAGAGCCTATTGTGTTGAAACGGTCTGACGCGTATATCGGTACACTGATTGACGATTTGGTGAACAAGGGCACGCGCGAACCGTACCGCATGATGACATCGCGCAGCGAATACCGGCTACTGCTGCGGCAGGACAACGCCGACGAACGGCTCACACCGCTGGGATATGAAATCGGACTGATTAGCGAGCAGCGCTATCAGATGTTTTTGGACAAATGGGAGCAAATTCGGAAGGAAGTGCAGCGTCTGAAAAAGACTACGCTTGCGCCCAGTGAAACCGTGAACGCCTACCTTACCGAAAAAAATTCCACACCCATTTCCACCGGTATCAAACTCGCAGATTTGCTTCGCCGTCCCGAGCTGGACTATGCGGATTTGACGCGCATGACGGACATGCCGCCGCTTCCCAAAGAGGTATGGGAGGAAGCCGCAATTCAGGTGAAATATGAAGGGTATATCTCCCGCCAGGTGTCGCAGGTCGCGCAGTTCCAGAAGATGGAAAACAAAAAGCTGCCGACGGATATCGACTATACCACTTTGAAAGGACTACGCCTGGAGGCGCGCCAAAAATTGCAGGAAGTGCGTCCGCTGAATGTGGGGCAGGCGTCCCGCATTTCCGGCGTTTCACCCGCCGACGTGACGGCGCTGCTGATTTATTTGGAACAGGAAAAGGGTCGGGAGTAGATTACTTTATTTCAAAAGGGGGACGTACGTCCCCCTTTCTTGATATTTTTTATTTTCTCCCTTCATTTCTACTTGACAAATATACTTTTAGCGTATATAATAAAAACAGATACGGAGAGACCGTTTTAAAGACGGTTTGCCAGAATTTATTTTTAAGTAACCGTTATACTCTGGCTAGGAGGGCGGTTACTTTTTTATGGATATAATCAATAGCAAAATCAATGTTAGCGTAATGATTATGTACTCCATAGCGCCCCCCCTTTCATAAAGGGGGGGTAAACCGCCTTCCGATACTCTCTATATCTGCTTATCGTTCAGTATATCACATTTTAACTAAAAGTTCAATGTTTTTTATTTAAAAGTAATATAACTGTAATATGTCCTATGTGCGGCGCATCCGCAATGGGGCGTTTTTTATTTTCGGTTTCTTCCCAATAACTCGTCCAATGTTACGTCAAATAAATCTGCAAGTTGGAGCAGCTTGTCCAGTTTCGGTTCATATGCACCATATTCATAATGCTGATAAGTTACTTCGTCAATATTTAATACATTTGCAACCGCTACTTGCGTTAGTTGTTTTTTCTTACGCAATTCGCGTAGACGTTTCGGAAACGGCGTTACATTTTCCTGAAACTTGACCGAAAGTTCTTTTCCTGTTACGATATATTGGACACTAGTATGTAAAATTTCCACTAATTTAACCAGCTTTTCAATAGAAGGAAAAGAATAATGACGCTCATAATTAGAATACCCAGCAGTTGTTATCTCTAGCTGTTCTCCTATTTCTTTCTGTTTCAATCCCATTTGTTTCCGTAACATTTTTAGTCTTTCAGAATAATCCATAATTTTATCCTCCAAAAAGTGTTGACATATACTAAAAGTTATGATATACTATTTTATAATCAAAGATTACACAGTGAACAGAAAGGAATGACCATATTATGTATCAAACATTTGAAGGCATGTTCCAATCATATCTTATTGATACGGAAGAAATTGCCGTCGCTGCCTGGGATGAATCCCCTGAGAAACAGAAAGCCGAAATACGCAGAGATACCGTCTCAAAAAAACTATTGGCGCTCATACCACCTAAAAAGCGAAGGCAGGCAGAACATCTTTATTTCTCATTCCGCCCCAATAACTCGTCCAATGTCACGTCAAACAAATCTGCAAGCTTCAATAGATGGTCTAAATTGGGTTCGCTTTTTCCATATTCATAGGCTTGATATGCTGTGTAGCGGATACCGAGTTCCGCTGCTGCTTGCTTTTGCGTCATGTGCCTTTTCTTCCGTAGTTCTTTGATTCGCTCCGAAAAGGGCGTGATGTTTTCTTCATCATAATTTTTCCCTGTTTCTATCCCCGTAACCAAATAATGTGCAGAGGTATGAAATAGAATAGCCAACTTATTCAGCTTCTCCACAGTTGGTTTTCTTCTATCTTTTTCATAATGCACATATCCGTTTCCACCAATTCCAAGAACCTGTGCAATCTGCTTTTGTGTAAACATGTTTTCTTTTCGTTTTTTTAAAATCCTATTTCCCAATGTTTCCATAAATTATTACCTCTTTAAAAAACACTTGACATCTTCTTATAGTTCTGTTATACTATAATTACACATTTACTAGGTATTTAGAAAGGACAATGACATATGCATGAAACTTTTGATTCTGTTTTTCAAAACTTTATCTACCAACTTTTTGCATTAGATTGCAATAATTTTGAAAGCGATAATCCCTGCAAATATGAATATCGGACGCATTATGAGGAAAGCCGTGATAAACTCCTGACGCTTGTCCGACCGGAAGACAGAAAACAGGCACAAAAATATCTGGAAGATATGTCCTATGGCGAATCACTGAAACTTGAATATCACCGCCATTGTATGCTGCGCAACACGATACGTATTCTTAAACATATGGGCACTATCTGATTAAAAAATTCAAGGATATGCAACAGGGAGCCAAAGAGCGGAGGATATTTCTTTCCAAGAAAAGGAGAAGACAGGGGCAAAGAGCGGAGAATATATCTCCTCAAGAAAAGTAAAGGAGGAGCGGGCATAGCCCGCGGGGGACATTTTCAAGAGGAGATATATTCGTAGCGAAACTCGGGGGACATTTTCAAGGAAGGATATATCCGTAGCGATATTTGGGAGGACATTTTTCGGCGGTATTTTTTCTGTCGCCGTTCGTAGAAGGTCATTTTTCACGAAGGATATACCTGAAGCGACACGCATACGCGTACCCGTAGCGCGCGTCCTGCCTTTATTCCTTCACATATGCTTCGATTTCCGATTCCAATACATAGCTGCCCGGTTTCAATGTGTGGCAAATGGCGGGCAGCGCGGTATACGGATATTTCAAGTTGGTGTTTGGTTCCACATCAATCAGCATAGGTTCGCCTTGCGCGGACGCAATGCTGCTGACCGCATGTGGATTTTGCGCCGTCACGCGATTTGCTTCCGTTTCCGATTCCAGCCGCTCCGCGTCAATGGAAAATCCACAGTCATATGCCACGCACTCCCGCTGCACTGTCACGACATGTTTGCGTTTGTGTCCGCGCGCCGTGGGCGTAAGTGTGGTTTCCACCACAATCCCTTCTGCCGGCGACCATTTCGACCAAACCACATTGTTTTCTATTTTTGTTGCAATACATTCCTTGCGTACGCGGATAATACCGTCCACCTCAAACGCCAGCATACTGTCCGGCGCGGCTTTGTCTATCGTGTCATAAGACCGCGGTACGCTGAATCCAAAATAGGTAGAATAGGCGAATTTTGCATATTTTTCCGTTGCCTGCGCCGGATTGAAGAATGGGAACTTGCCCGAACGCAATGCCGTTGTATTATGCGGATGGTGCTGGAGCACCATAAACGCATGTTTCAAATATGCTACATCGTCGCGCGGCGGCATGGGCAGCGCTTTTACACGCCAAAATTCATGTTCCTCCGGCAGCGCCAAAATGATAAACGCTTTGAGCGCCCAATACGGCGACCCCGGCGCGTTATAGCCTTCCGCCATGTTCAAATTGGGATATTCATAGCCCACGGTCAAAATGCCCGCGTTGTCAAAAATGGGACGGTTCATCCAGTGTTCCATGTGGCGCGCAATCAGTCCCTTCATCACGCCTAATTCAAACGGCTGCAAACCGGCAAACACGCACGCGCCCCAAAACGAGCACTGCGCAAACCGATAGGTTAAAGAGCGACCAAACGGAATACTCACGCCGTCCTCGTCAAACCAGTGAATAAACGTCCGGGCAAACTGCATGGCGCGGTCTTTATATAACCGGCTGCGCGCAGGGTCCTCCGTTTCCATCACCTTTGCATAAATCAAACTATAGAAATGAATCGCAAAAGAGATGTAATAATCCGTGTTGGGCGTCAGTCCATCGCGATACCAGCCATCTCCCAGATAGAATTTTTCAAAACGCGCAAACGCATGGTTCATTTTTTCCTGATTATATGGCGCGCCAACCGCTTTGAGTCCCAAATTTGTCAAAACATTAAAAAACTGCCAGTTGTTGTCTACCAAATCCAGTTCATTGATTTGATCCAGCCAACGTACCACATTCTCTTTTTCTACATCATTCAACGGGTCATATATTTTATCCGCCGCCATCACAAGCGCTAGTCCAATGGGCGCCATTTCCACCATGCGCTGGTCGCATGGTTTAATTTTGCCCCAATATTCAGGGTGGTCAGGATTTGTCCCATTGCGCAGACCTTCGCGATAGATATGTGCAAAGATTTCACCGCGTCCACCGCCTCCCCAAAAAGGCGCCAATCCCCACAACGGGCGCGCAAATGCTTCCATCTCAATGATATCGCGTTTGTAGACCGCGCCGCACGGTCCCAGCCGCAAACGCGCCCCACCTTCGCTATAATAGGGTTTCAAAGGTCCCGTTAATTTTTCCAGCGCAAACACAAAATCCGCTCTTGATTTCCAGTTCATCTGTCGTCTCTCCTTTTCACACATAAACATAGGAATATCAAACCCCATGTTTTTCCACCAAATTTTCTTTCCTTTAGTATAGCACAAAAAGCAGGTGTTTGCAACACGAATCACCGATAAGCCGTCTCTCTTTTCTCTTGTTTTTATAGCCGGTCATAAAACAGCAGACACTGCCCTAATTTTCATACTATTTCAAAAAAAACATACCGATGTCTCACAACATTTTTTGTCAAAAAACGCTTGTATGCGAGCTCCTCTGCATACAAGCGTTTTTGCTGTTTTAAACTCCGGTGCATCGTCTATTGCAGCGTATCCCGCGGTGCGCTGCAAGCGTGGTTTTCGCAAATATAATACTGCGGTTTGTCCTCCCGCACTGCATAGGCGCGTGTGAAAGGTGCGGCGCGGTGCAGCGCTGCCTCGTTTTCCGGCGTTTTGAGCAGTGCCGACGTATGTGGGTGCTGCGCTGCCTGGCGCAAGTGCTGTTCCACTTTTCCGTCCGGCGACGTACAGATGATTTCTTTGGAAGGATACAGTCCATACATTAACGCAATCAAGAAAAAGCTATAGCCTACAGGATAGTCCTCCATGTTCGCCGCAACAAATTGCAGTTGCTGCTGCGCCGTATCCTCCAGCGCTACATTGCCTGTCAACTTGGACAGGCGAATCAGCGCATATGCCATGACGGAATTTCCTGATGGCAGCGCGCCGTCATAGAGTTCTTTGGGGCGCTCAATCAACTGTTCCGCCTGACTGCTATAGTAATAAAACCCGCCGCCTTCCGCGTCCCAAAACAGTTCCATCACCTGTTTTTCCAATTCCACTGCACGCTCCAAATAGCGCGCGTCAAATGTTGCGCCATAAAGCTCCAATTGCGCCCACAACAGATACGCATAGTCATCCAGATTTCCCTGTCCCTTTGCCTCGCCGTCCCGCCAACGAACGAGCAAGTGTCCGCTGTCGTCTGTTAATTGTTCCTGCAAAAATTTGTCCGCCGCCTGTGCTGCTTGTAAATGTTTTTTACTGCCCCAAACCTGGTATGCCTGCGCGAGGGCAGCTATCATCAGCGCGTTCCAGCTTGTCAGCACTTTATCGTCACACGCAAGCTGCGCCCGCTGCCGGCGATAGCTGTGCAGTTTTTCCGCCAACTCTTCTATGCGGGTATTGCGCTCCATAAAAAATTCGTTGTCCAGCAGGTTCAGCACGGTTTTTCCTTCAAAATTTCCTTCCTCGCGCACACCAAACCAATCGTTCCAACAGCGTCCGTCTTCCTGTCCCAAAACCGACAGAATTTCTTCTTTGGTAAACGTATAATATTTTCCTTCTTCTCCGTCACTATCCGCATCCAGCGCCGTATAAAACCCGCCCGCTGTGTCCTGCATGTCCCGCAGTACAAATTCAATGATTTTTTCCGCCACTTCCCTGTAGAACCGGTTGCCGGTCTTGCGAAATGCCTGCACATATGCCATAATCAGCAAGGCGTTGTCATAGAGCATTTTTTCAAAATGTGGCCCCAGCCATTTTTCATCTGTGCTATATCTGGAAAATCCATAATCAACGTGGTCAAACAGCCCGCCACGGTACATTTGCTGTAAGGTTTTTTCCGCCATGTGCAGCGCTTCCGCATCCTGCTCAATTTCTGCATAGCGCAACAAAAAAATGAGCTGATGCGGTGCCGGAAATTTAGGCGCGCTGCCAAAACCGCCATAGTCCCTGTCAAACATCCATGTGAACAGGGATGCTGCCTTTTGCAGCACGCCTTTTGTGACTTCAGCCGCTCCTGCGCGCGTATAGGGTCGCCGTGCAAGCTGAGACAATTCCAGTCCCTGTTGTTCCAACGCTTCCCTGTTTTCTTTCCAATGTTTTGCTGCTTCCTGCAAAATTTCCATCAGTCCCGGTCTGCCATATCGGCGATGTTTGGGAAAATAGGAGCCGACAAAAAACGGTTGCCGCTGCGGCGTCATCAGGACAGTCAGCGGCCAGCCACCCTGTCCTGTCGCCGCCTGACATACGTTCATATATACCATATCAATGTCAGGGCGTTCTTCGCGGTCTACTTTAATGGAAATAAATTCCCGGTTTAACAGCGCTGCCACTTCGCTGTCTTCAAATGATTCCTGTTCCATGACATGGCACCAGTGGCAAGTAGAGTAGCCAATAGACAAAAAGATAGGTTTATCCTCCCGCGCCGCATCTGCAAACGCTTCTTTTCCCCACGGATACCAATGGACAGGATTATTCTTATGCTGCAAAAGATAGGGCGATTTTTCCGCGCCCAAACGGTTATATTGATTTTGTAGCGTCTCTCGCATTGCTCCCATTCCTTTTCAATCAAATTTCGCATTTTTATTGTATCCTGTTTTGCATAAAAAAATCTGTTGTTTTAGGAATAGATTCGACATTTTTTGACCTTCTTTGTATTAGTTTACTTTTTATACCCTGTATGTTCCGCATTTTCTTTCACATTCCGCTCTTGACATCCAGCAAAATTTGTACTATAATAAAATAAAGTTCAATCATTACCATAATATTTTCTTTTTGTTGTCAATTCTTTATAAATTTGTATAAATTTTGCATAAAATGATGGATTTATTATACTGTGTTTTCAACTTTTCAAACCCCCGAAAAGTGTTACCCTCTTTCCATCATTTTATATATACATAAAGGGGCTGCCCACCGCTTCAGTGGGACA
>CATIYX010000389.1 GCA_949739095.1 uncultured Clostridia bacterium
CGGCGGAGGACGGTGACCCTGACCACATTGCGCTGCGCGTGACGCTGGACGACGGACGCGTGGACACGGTTTTGGCAGATTTGAAACCCATGGGCAAAACCACAGAATTTTCTGTAGAGAACGGCGCATATATGCTCAATGGTAAGGTAGGCGTGTACTGTCTCAAGTCAACAAACTCTAAATTAGAAGGCGATAGTCACCGCTTCTCTGCGGCAGATGACATCAATCAGAGCTATTCCGGCGTATATCAGGGCAATATCACAGAAATTCACAGCGTGAAAAACGGCGACAGTGAAAATGCGTTTGTAACGGATGTCATGCTGCCGGAAGGACTTCTGGACGGACAATATCTATCGCTGGAATTTGGGACATATCATACGGTGAACGCACCAAAAGTTCCCACGCAGGACGGCATTTCCGAGTTATATCAAATTTCGCATGTGGAACAAAAAGACGGCAAGACTTATATTTATCTTACAGACGACCCGGCGCTGAAACTGGAGGGCGGTAAAACCGTGGAACTCATGCGTCCCATGCGTACTTTCGACGGCGCGCCGCGCTTTACGGTGGGCACCACCTTTTATAAATCCGTAACTGCAGTATCTTAAGTACCCACTTGATTTCTTTCAAATATGAGGCTGCCCGACACCGGTAAGAAGTGTCGGGCAGTTTTTATATTTCGCGTGGGCTTTCCGTCCATGGCGGCAGCCGCATTGATTTTTAAGCCGGCGAGGTTCGACTCCCGTCAGTCTAAACATTCTTCCTGCAAATCTCCAAAAACACTTTTTCAAATTTGTTAACATAGCGCCCTTTTTTCCATGCGGCAACTAAAACGGTATCAGTGGCGGAATCGCCGACCGGTCGAAAATGCAGTCCGGTGCTTTCCTGCTGTGCATACGGCGAATTCTTCAAAAACATTTCCAGATACACCGTCACGCCCATGCCCTTTGCTGCAAGGGATAGCGCGGTTTCAATATTATCAGTTGCAATCAGCACATGGGGTCTGATACCACGCCGCTCAAAATATTGGTCGATAATGCTGCGTACGCGGTTGTCCTTGGTCATCAAAACAAACGGTACTTCCTCCAGTCTGTCCTGTTCCACAGCAGACCGAAATTTTTCCGTGTAGCTCCAAAAAAGTTTTTCCTTTAGCAAAAGCGTTGTTTCATAATCCCTATGTGCAAACTGGTCGGCAGCAATCACGAAATCCACGCTCCCGTCGTCCAGATAAGTCTTGAGCTGATAGGAGTTTCCCTCCTTCAATTTCAGTTCCACATTGGGAAACCGTTCGTGAAATTCCGGTAGAACCAGCGGCAAAAAGCAGCGTCCTCTGGTAAAAGAAATACCGATAGTGATGGTACCACGTTCCTCCAGATTGATTTCTTCAAATTCCTTTGCCAGCGCCGCCTGTTTTTGCAGAATATCCTTCGCCACACTATAGAGCCGCTCTCCGGCATAGGTTAGCCGCAAAGTGGGTTTGCGTTCAAACAACGTCGTACCAAGCGATTTTTCCAGCTTGATAATTTGGCTGCTGAGCGCTTGCTGGGAAATGAACAGCTTTTCTGCACTTCTTGAAATATTCAGGCTGTCAGCCGCTTCCAAAAAATATTTTAACTGCATCGTGTTCAACTGAATCCGCCCCTTTCTTCCCCTCATCTTACCACAACTAAACACTTGTGTCAATCTCTACAAAAAACTGTTTTACAATTGTAGATAATACGCTTATAATACATTGTTAGAAAACAGCGGGACCACACCGAACGCGAAGGGATGAAAGAACCATGAAAAAAGGAATTACAACTTATGGCAGCATCACAGCAG
>CATIYX010000390.1 GCA_949739095.1 uncultured Clostridia bacterium
ACAATTATACAGATGGTAGCCTACACGCAGCGGAAAGCCAACAACCATAACAGGTCGCATGCCTTGGCTATAAGAAACAAGTTCCAAAAGTGCTTGCTGCGCTTCATCAGTCAGCAGAGATTGTAGAAACAGGTCGCCACAGGTATAGCCGGTGATACACAGTTCAGGAAGCACTAAAAGATGCACATTCTGTTGCTGTGCTAAATCTATTTGTTTTTTTATTTCGTCAAAGTTTGCCAGGCAGTCGGCAACAGTGATATGCGGCGCTGCCGCTGCCACTTTGATAAAACCATGTTGCATATAGGTCGCCCCTTTTATTGAAATGTTAATTCACTATCTACTATTTTATATCTTGTGCAATTGTTTGTCAAATTATTTTCTGAATACAAAAAAGAATTCATAGGAGAGAACAGCAAAACGACGGTTTCATATTAGAAAAATTGTGGAAGCTGCCGATTGTATTTCATTGATTTTTATAGTATAGTAAATAAAATTAAGAAAGAGGTGTACAGGACATGAAATTAGCAGTGATGGCAGATTTACATGTAGATTTGATTCCGGGGGCACAACAGCGGCTAACAGATTTTTATGCAGCAGCACAGCGAGAGAATGCGGATATCATTGTGAATTTAGGAGATTTCGCCGCACCGAAGTCGGAAAATCAGTGGGTTGCCGATATGTGGAAAAGCTGTCCGTTACCACACTGCATGGTATTAGGTAATCATGATATGGATGAAAGCGATAAAAGCAAATGGATGCAGTTCTATGGCTTAAAACGAAGTTATGATACTTTTGTTTTTGAAGGTATGCAGTTTATTTTGTTGGACACAAATTATTTTAATTTGAATGGCATTTGTTATGATTATGCATATCGGAATTATTTTGACAAAGCGCGTGAATTTTTGGGCGCAGAGCAGCGGCGGTGGCTATGTGAAGTGCTAGAGCAAACGAAATTACCATGTGTGTTGTTTAGTCATGAGGGATTGGAAAATACGGGAGACAGAGAAGAAGTGTTGGCAATCTTAAAGCAATACCGAAATAAAATTGTGATGTGCATCAATGGGCATAACCATGTAGACGGTATGACAGAAAAAGAAGGAATTCGCTTTTTGGATGTGATTAGCATGTCGCAGCATTGGCTTGGTGAAACGACACATTTACTAACGGTAGAAGACTGTGCGGGTTATTTTACAGAAGAAGCGTTTCAGCAGTATCAGTTTTTGAAATATATGACGCCATTAGCGGAGGCAATGTATGAATTTGTGGATATCGACCTGAAACAAAAACGAGTATCTGTTTCAGGAACAAAAAGTTGCTTTATTGGAAAAAGTCCGGTAGAACGCGGTCATAGCGGAACCATTAATGGCATTGCAATGACAACGGAAGTGACAGAGAAAACGTTTTGCTGGAGTGTGAAAATGGTATAATAGTCGCGGGAGCGACTATTATAAATCGAAAATGCCTCCACCAAAGCCGACCATAAAAGTCGGCAACCGATGGAGATGCATGAAATAATACCAAATTGCTTCATAATTATAGTATAATTAGAACAGAAAATTAGGCGTTGTAACGGAGGATACGTATGAAAACAATCATTACGATTCAACATACACAGTCGGTTCATCATATAAATGGTATGGTTGGTTCTTGGACAGATTGGGCGTTATCAGAATTAGGCGTGCAACAAGCAAATAGAATTGGCGAAAAATTAAAAACAGAGTTATCTGAAAAGAAGTTTGTAATGTATTCATCTGATTTATTACGTGCAAAACAGACCGCTGAAAATGTTGGTAAATATTTAGGTCTAACCCCTATTTTAAGAACTAAACTGCGGGAAAGAAATCTTGGAAAGTGTTGTGGTAAATCAGTTCGGTGGCTTCGTGAAAATCTTGAGATGCAAGAGAAAACTGTTGATGATAGATTGTTTTCTGATGCAGAAAGTCGTAGAGACGAGTGGAATAGATTGAAACCATTTTTTGATGAAGTAATGACAAGCAATGATGAAAATATAATAATTGTTTCTCATGGAGATTTGTTAAGTGTCTTTAATACAATGTTCTTAGGGCTAAGTGTTGAAATGATAGATACAAGTGAAATATTTGGACTTGCTGGTGGCGTTTCGTTTATGTTTGAAAACAATGAAGGAAAAAGATTTATGAAAAGAATCAGCGACATGTCTTATATAAATTAAATTTGTATGAGTTGATAGAGAGAATGTTTGGAGAGAAATGAGAAAAATATTGGAATGAGTATATGAGAATATGTAATGAATGTTTTACGGAATGAGAGAAGATTTAGAGATTGAACCGGCAAATTTTTATTTTGATTATTCTCAAATGAAAGACAAAAGAACCAATACTTTTCTTTATATGCAAAATGGAACGATAATAGGGGCTGTTTCTTGCTATGGAACTGAGTTAGATGATTTAACTAATGCTATCTCAAGGAAAGGAGTTAGGACAAAAACTGCGACTACGGGATTAAATCATATAAAGGAACAAGGCTATGTCGAAATTATTTTACATGTAGCTGAATGGAATCAAAATGCAGTGAAGTTATATCTGAAAAATGGATTTAGTATCACGAAAAAAGAAAGAGTTCGAGAAAATTGACAAGTCATAATAAATGATGTAAATGAAGTTAAAAAGGGTGTGTATTTGTGTAAACGCTGAAACAAATATCGTTAAGATAAACAAAGAGTACGACGGAAATAAGTGAATAATTCAAACAAACAGAACTGCATATATCATGCAGTTCTGTTTGTTTATAGCACGACAATTAGTAAATGTAGCAGTGGGGAGGCAGGCTGTGAAAAATCTAACAATCTGTGTGATTGTTAGATTTTTTTGAGGTGTTTTATCTCAGATTACGGCACGACGTTTGTTATGTGGTGAGAGGATAAAAGCATTTGCCGTTTGATTATGCAGTGATAGGAAGTCACGCATAGTAGCACCTTGCCATTGTTGCCTATGATGTTCTTTATGGAGTATTAATAGGTGTTCCAATTAAGCAATAAAAAATCTAGCCAACAATAAAGTTATCTGAAGTTAACTCAGTTCCGATTTGCAACAGCAGTTTTAATGCGGCATCTTTACATTCATTGGGGACAGGGCGAATCAGCATATGGGATTCAAATGTAAATGGACCGGGGAATGCAATATCATGCAGCGCCTGCATGATAGATTTCCATTCAATGGTTCCATAAAATGGTGCGGTGTGTTGGTCCTGTTTCCCGTTGCTGTCTTGAATATGTACTGCTTTGAGCCGACTGCCAATCATGTGGAGCATGTCAGGTTGTGATACTCCTTGAATATGTGCATGTCCTGTATCCCAGCAGATGCCGACATGTGAGGAATTTAAACTGTCTACGAGGTCTATAAGATTTTCTGTTTTAGCAGTATAGAGACCCTCCATGCCGCTATAGTGACCAAACTGGTCCGCCATATTTTCAATTGCAATGCCAATACCACAATCCTCTGCAAGCTGTACAAACGGTTCAAACCAACGAAGATTGGCATCTTTCAAAGCTTGTGTATGTGCCGCGTCAAAGGTTCCGGGAAAGGTACCTGCATGAAATACAAGCCATGGGATGTCCAGCATAGCGGCAGCCTGAATGCTGCGCTTTGCCTGTTTGTATAGGCGGTCGCTTTTTTCTCCCTCGCTGAAAATGGGATAAATGGGGGCATGACCTTGCACATAAGTAATGTCATGCTTCTGCCCATAGGCTTTAATATCTGCAATCCAATCTTCCCAATTATCCTGTACAAAAGGGGAATCGGGAAAAGGAGAATAATCGCCGGACCAGTCACCGAAGTTAATATCCATACATCGGAATCCGGCGCGATGAATCCGTTCGATTTGTTCTATTATGCTGCCACAGCCGAATAATACATTCACAGATGTTGCAATGTCCATTATGAAACCTCCCTGAAATTTTTTGAAAAAAGAGACATCATCTGCTCCTTTTATCCATAAGGATAGCACAGGAAACAGATGATGTCAAATGATTTCACCTATATTTCAATCAAATATAGCAGATTATCCTTCTTTTACTTTTGCCTGAGCTGCTGCCAGTCTTGCAATCGGCACGCGGAAAGGCGAGCAAGATACATAGTTCAAACCGGTACGGTGGCAGAATTCAACAGAGGACGGGTCGCCGCCGTGTTCACCACAGATACCCAGTTTGATGTCAGGACGAGTCTGACGTCCAAGTTTCGCAGCCATTTCTACCAGTTTGCCAACGCCATCCTGATCCAGTTTTGCAAAAGGATCACTTTCAAAAATTTTCTTGTCATAGTAATCATCCAGGAATTTACCAGCATCGTCACGGCTGAAACCGTATGTCATCTGAGTCAAGTCGTTGGTACCGAAGCTGAAGAACTCTGCTTCTTTTGCGATTTCGTCCGCTGTGACAGCAGCACGCGGAATTTCAATCATAGTACCTACTTTATAAGTCATGTTCACGCCGGCTTTAGCGATGATTTCATCTGCTGTTTTTGTTACAACTGATTTCACATATTTCAATTCGTTCACATCGCCAACCAACGGAATCATAATTTCAGGAACAATGTCTCCACCAACACTGATAGCAGCTTCGATAATTGCACGAGTCTGCATTGCCGCGATCTCCGGATAGGTGACAGCCAGACGGCA
>CATIYX010000391.1 GCA_949739095.1 uncultured Clostridia bacterium
AGGGCAAAACAGCGGCATATACGTACAACTCGGAGGGACTGCGCGTGAGTAAAACGGTAAACGGAGAAACCACCACCCACATCTTAGACGGTAGCAATGTAGTAGCAGACATAACAAAGACGGAGTCATCTCCAAATATAACCGTGGACGCGGGCTGATATCCATAGAGCAAAACGGCAATAAAGGGTACTACACCTTTAACGGACACGGAGATGTAACAGGTATTGTGGACGGGAACGGCAGCTTGACAAACAAGACGCAGTTCTATGCCTATGGAGATGAAATATACCAAGAATCTGCCGCATTCGATAATC
The DNA here is from genome assembly GCA_949739095.1 of uncultured Clostridia bacterium. Taxonomy (GTDB): domain Bacteria; phylum Bacillota; class Clostridia; order RUG12999; family RUG12999; genus JAAWTG01. The sequence continues at coordinate 315 of CATIYX010000391.1, forward strand.
CCTTCGGCTACGCGGGAGAATACGCAGACACAGAAACCGGCAACATCTACCTTCGGGTACGATATTACGACCCAAATACCGGACGCTTCACCAGCGAAGACCCTATAAAGGATGGCACAAACTGGTATGCATATTGTGGAAATAATCCAGTCATGTTTGTGGATCCGTGGGGACTGGCATTAAAGGTTGAAAATTTTGCGGATAATGAAGCAAAAAATGATATAGATAAAAAAGTTCAGGAAAATCAGCCGATAGATGCGGATTTTATGCAGGACTATCTTTTTCAAATGGTTGGCATGATTACACAAGATGTTTTGAGAATGAAAAAAGATGGAACAGTGTTTATTAAGGCATTAGCAGAAGATCCGGATGAATTTACACTAATGATTCGAGATTTGATTCAGAGTGAGGAATTAGTTGTTATTCGCCATACGAGATTTTCCAGTGCTACATATGCAAAAAACGATACAGTAGCAAAAAGGAATGATATGTCAGGGTATGGGAAAAATTATATTCTTATAACGATAAATCCGTATATTAAAGAGTCTACTCAGCGTTTTCTGATGGAAACTGTAGATGGAACTTTAATAGAAGAACCGGAAATTGGAATCACAACAATGGAACATGAACTGAACCATGCGTGGGATTTTGCAAATAATAACGGTTATTCTATACCAGCTAGAAGAAAAGAAACTTTCAGTATTTATGGTGAAAAAACCAGGATAGAAGAATTTGACGCGACCGGAATAGAATATGCAGATGGCGGATTAATTCCAAGGGGACACTCAGAAAATGCGTTTCGGAAAAAATTAGGTTTAAATAAGCGCATAAGGTATAAAGCGGTTGTAGAATAATGATGGGAGTGAAGTGTTTTATGAAAAAAATAATATGCTATATCTTAATAGTTTGCTGTATAGTTTCCATAATAACGTGTCATGCAGAAAATCCTACTGACTCAGTTGCACAAGCGAAGAAACAATTAGAAGAACTGAATATCATTGATACAAATAGCTTCAGTCATGAAAATTGGATATATCGTTGTGAAGCGCTTGTTCCCGTCATGAAAATAATAGGGATACCGGAACATCTTGCTGAAATAGTTAGCAATAGACCGCATAATCCATTTTATGATTTAGAAGATGATCCATTTCTTTATTTTGTTCTAAGTGATGGTTCGGTGATTAACGTAGTGCCTACCAGAGAGCAATACGAAATCAAAGTGGATTATTATGGTTATTTGTTGGCAGGACATGAGATGTTTATCGTACAAGGTTATAAAGGGAATTTTCGACCATATGATGCGATTACGGCAAAAGAAGCTACGGCTTTTATGATGAGAGGAATTGATGGTTCGTTTTGTTCTGATATAGATGTTACTTACGAGGAGGCGAAGAAGTGCGGTTTGGTTCAAAAAAAAGATCGGTTTTATGAAGACGGAGATGTAGCGATAACAGAAAATGAATTCTGTGTTTTGTTGAATCGCATGTTATATCAGCCTTGTTGTAAATGTTTTATAAGTAAGGAAATGGACTCTGGAGAGCGTTATGAGACTCCGTGGAGAGATGAAGAACGAACAAAACGGTATATTGATATAGTGAACGGAGATTTTCCGGAGAGCGGAGAAGAATCACTTTAATTTGTTATTAAGGGTACATAGGAGATACAGAAAATTTTTCTGTATCTCTATGTATCAGTATAATGCCAACAATCAATTGTTGCAGGAGCAGCGTTATGATAAAGAGGGAATCGAAGAAGAACTGCCATATACATATAGCTATCCTATTCCTATACCCATTCCTATGCGTATGACGCAAACGGAAACCAGCGGTATCGGACGGTGCAGACAGGGTCAGACGAAGCAAGATGGGGAAATGAAGGAATCGGACTCAGTTTGCTGGGAGAGGAAATAAAGCAATATGGCAATACCGCTGCAGTGGAGGTGTTCTCGTATAACGCCTTTGGACAGATGACACAGGCGATTGTGGACGGCAGCAATGTAGTCGCCGATATCAAAGACGGAGCCGTTTCTAAATATAACCGAGGACGTGGTCTAATCTCTATAGAGCAGAACGGAAACAAGGGATACTATACGTTCAACGGTCATGGAGATGTGATA
>CATIYX010000392.1 GCA_949739095.1 uncultured Clostridia bacterium
ATCTGGGGCAGCACCGTCCGGTGGAATATTTTAAAGAACAAATACCCAGAGGCGAGCTAATTGACTATGTGCTTGCCAGCAGTGCGGTATATCCAGCGGTCAAACCGCAGAAAATTGGGGGAGAAGCACATATTGACGGCGGGTACTATGACAATTTACCTGTTCAAATGGCGATGGACCGCGGTGCGGACTGTATTATTGCTGTGGAATTAGAAGCCCCCGGCGTAGTGCATAAAGAGTCGCTGAAAAAGGCGGAACACCTCCGATATATCCATTGTTATTGGAATTTGGGACCAATGCTGGTGTTTGACAAAAATACCGCAGCACATAATATCCGTTTGGGATATCTGGATTGTATGCGGAACTACGGCGTGTTTGACGGTTGCGCATTTGCGTTTATGAAAGGGGCGGCAAAGCAACAAATGCAGGAACAGCCGGCATTTCAGCAGGAATTGGACCGTCTGCTGCGGCTGTATGATGCGTCTGCGCCAGTGGATAAACTGATATTGGAGAACCTACGGCGGCATTTGGAGAAAAAATATCGCCGTCCAGCGCAGGGGGAAGAAGCTTTTCTGCTGGGAGCAATGGAAACAGCAGGAGAGATATTTGGGCTTTCAAATGAAGCGGTCTATTCGGCACAGCAATTTCGACGGCGCATGGCGGAAAAAATTGAAGCGCTACCGCTGCCACACGCGGTGTTTGCGACAAAAGAGGAACAAAATGTTGTCAACGTGCTGAAAGAGGGGGCAAATTTTTTTCAAAAAGAAGTTCGTGCCATGTATCTGGCAAAATTGATTCTGGAAACAATGCAAACGCGCAAAAACGCCACATTTTTGCCGCTGGTATCTGTCATGATGGATGAGTTTTTAGCAGCGTATTATATCGTCAGCGCAGGACTGTATAACGGCAGTGCGCCTGTGGTAGTTTGATATAAAAACGGCATAAAATAACGGCAGCCCTATGCAGGACTGCCGTTTTCTCTTGTCTAAAAATATGTACGGCAGAGCACTACTGTGTGATGTCTGCTGTAGTGGCATGGATGAGGTCCAGCAACGCCTGCGGCGCCATTTCAATTTGAAAACCGATTTTTCCGCCGCTGAAAATGATGGTATCACATATCAGGGCGGATGCATCCAAAACAGTGGGAAATTGTTTTTTCATGCCGATGGGAGAGCAACCGCCGCGGATATATCCCGTTACCTGATTGATGGATTTGACAGGAATCATCTCCACCGATTTTTCACCTACTGCCCGTGCAGCGGCTTTGAGCGCAAGCTCTTTTGCAACTGGAATAACAAACACATAGTAATTGCGGCTTGCCCCCTGCGTCACCAATGTTTTGAATACCTGTTTTTCGTCCTGCCCCAGTTTATGCGCCACACTCACGCCGTCAATTGCGCCATCGCCGTGGTCATAGGTATGCGCCTGGAACGGAATGTTTGCTTTTTCCAAAATGCGCATGGCATTCGTTTTGATATTTGCCATGAAATATAGCCTCCTTGTGAAAAAATAGGTTTCTTGTCAGCCTATGCTTAGGTAACGTTTATTCGTCGTGATACATAAAAATTTGCTGGACATTATGCGCCCAAACTACGCGCAATCCCATTAGTTCACTAAATGCGCGCAGCGGCACCAATGTGCGGTCCTCGCGCAAAATGGGCGGTGTGTTAATCCAATATTCTGCAATTTGTTTGTTGGCTGTATCATAACTCATCAGATGCGTGTCGCCGATGTTAATTGTCATGATACGGCCTGGAAGAAAGACGGAAATCACGCCGTCGTTATAATCCAGTGAAGCGCCCAAATCCTCAAACACGCCGCGCAACGGTACCATGGTATAATCACCAATCAGCTGTGGACGGACGTCGGGGAAAGTGACAGACTTATCGTCGATGTAAACTGCCATAGGCTGCGGGTCGTAGGCAATATCCTCATAGGTGAACGATAGTTCAAACGGTAAATTACTCATGCCACTGGCAACAAAATAATAGGAATAGTCTGCGTCATCATAGAAGGGAACATTTTGATCGAATTCCCAGTAAACACCTTCTTCGCTGCGGGAGAGTATGGCGTTTTGAATGTTTTGCTGCGGATAAAACTGTTCATTGTCTGCTTCCGGGTCAAGCCCATTGCTTTTCGCAAGAGAAATGGTGGCGGCATTGGTGAAATCAAGTTCACCGTCCTTTGTGCGCCAAACAACCATGTTAATGCCGGCGGTATTAGTACCGGTCGCGCGCTGTTCCGCAATGGCAGGCGTGGTGCGGGCAGAAAACTTAATGCGTCCCACAACTTTTTTGCCGTCTTGCAAATGGTAGGACGTTTGCAGCATTTTGGTGTCAATTTTGTAAATGGTACCGAAATTGCAGTTATAGGTGTCGTAGTAGAGCTGTTCTTCCGCTGTCAGTGCGGGCAAGTTCCCATTTGCATCA
>CATIYX010000393.1 GCA_949739095.1 uncultured Clostridia bacterium
AGTATCCTTTATTTATGTTTTCTTCCCCTATCGAAAAGAGCCTGACAAAACACCGTCAGGCTCTTTTTTTATTTATGCTCTGTCGCTTTCCTCCATGTCATAAAACTGCCGGTCCTGTAGTTTCACAAACGGTAGATAAATAGCAATGGAAATTACTAAAATTACCAATTGAAGCAGCGCCCCTTGCCAGCCGGAAAGCAAAAATCCCGAAATAAGCGGCGGTGTTGTCCATGGAATCTGTGTGGAAATAAACGGCGCAATAAACCCAATTTTAATGGAAAGATACGTCAAAATCGCTGCAATGACAGGAATCACAATAAACGGTATTGCCAGAAGTGGGTTCATCACGATGGGAAGCCCAAAAATAACCGGTTCATTGATGTTAAAAATCCCCGGCACCAGCGACATTTTAGAAAGTGTCCGAAGTTGTTTAGACCGCCCGGCAATGAACACAGCAATAAGCAATCCCAGTGTCAAACCTGCGCCGCCAAACTTACAATAGATGTCCACCATCTGCGGTCCGACAATTGCTGCATTTGCATTCGCGCCGCTGGCAATTAATGTGCCGCCTGCGTCCACGATTTTCTGGTTCGCCAGCACATTTGCTGTCAAAATTGGCGCCATCACCCCCATCACAATATTGGGGCCATGCAAACCGAACAACCAAAACAGTGAAATCAGTGCTATAATAGCGATGATGCCGCCCAACGAATCACTCAAATGCTGCATGGGAAGCTGCAAAATCTGATAGATGATAGCGGTTAGTGTTTTTCCTGCCACCAAGTCGCAAAGGATATATAATAGCAAAAACAACGTCACAATCACAACACCCGGAATGAGTGCGGAAAATGCATTTGATACGCCTTCCGGAACGCTTTCCGGCATTTTAATTGTAATTTTGCGACGGATAAACCAAGAATAAACCGCCCCCACCAAAAAACCGACTAAAATTGCTGTCACCATTCCCTGACCGCCTGTCCAGCTTTTGGGTATCACGCCGGAAACTGTTTGCAATGCCACACCTTCATTGCCGATTGCATTCATGATTTCCTCCGGCAACGCAACAAAAGAATCGGTGATAATCAAAAAGGAAACCAGCGCAAGCAAACCTGCTGGTACCGCATCTACATGACTGTGTTTCGCCCAATAATAGGCGATACCAAACACCGCAACCAGCGCAATAATATCAAACGTTGCGCCGGTCACCTGATTGAGTGGCTGTTGCCATCCTGCACCAAAAATCCGTGCCATGAAATTTTCCCAACCCGGCACCGGAAAATTGCCAATCAGCATAAAAATAGAACCAATTAGTGTGATGGGCATGGTCAACACAAATCCATCTTTCAGAGACAAAATCGCTTTGGTATTCGCAAACCGATTAACCCATTCCATCATTCTATCGGAAAAACTTCCGGATATATTATTTTTCATAAATCTCACTTCCTTAACCCTTCGCCACGCGTAGCAATGATATGCTGATACCAATAAAATGAAAGTTTTTTCTTGCGCTTCAGCCCATCCGCATGGTCTACATAAATAAATCCATATTGTTTCTTAAATCCATTCAGCCAGCTCAGCAAGTCTATGACAGACCATGCAAAATAGCCTTTCAGGTTGATTCCCTCTTTAATTGCCTGTTTCACTGCATTCAAATGCGTTTCAATATAGCGAATACGCGGCACATCACAAATGACTCCTTCTATAATAGGATCCTCATCTCCCAAACCATTTTCTGTGATATATAATTTCACATTGCCATACCGCTGCTGCAGTATTCGCAATCCTTCTAAAAAGGCGTCCGGTGCAATCTCCCATCCCCATTTGGTATAGATTTTGTCATCCATCCTAACTGTCTTTGCCACACCGTCAAACGATGGACTGCCCGGTGCACCTGTCACAGTCTCATGAGAAAGGTTCAAGGTCCCTTCCGTATCGTTTTTCATCACGCGCTGCGGCTGATAGTAGTTCAGACCTAAAAAATCGTTCATAGGCGCAGCCCTGTAAATATCGTTCAGCTCCTCCTGATTCCAGTCCGGCATTAGGTCCTCTCGTTTCAGATAATCTATTACAGTCTCCGGATATTCCCCTTTTAAAACAGGGTCATAGAACCAGTGGGTATCCATCAGATTCACATGCTCCGCTGCTGTAATATTCTCCGGTGCGCTGTCTATAGGAAATGCCGGACTGAACACATGTGTGATACCAATTTCTCCAAACTGCCTACGCGATTTATATGCCATCACTGCACGCGCATGGGCGGTTATTACATTATGTGTTGCTTCAAAATATGCCTTTTTATCATCGACAAGCCCCGGTGGATGTGCGCCCGCCAAATACCCATGCCGGCAAAAAACAATCATTTCATTAAAGGTAATCCAATGTTTTACGCGGTCTCCAAAAGCATCAAAACAAATCTCTGCATAACGTAC
>CATIYX010000394.1 GCA_949739095.1 uncultured Clostridia bacterium
AAAAGGCGTAACAATTAGCTGCGACCTGAACTTCCGCAAAAAATTGTGGAGCCGTGAAAAAGCAAATCAGGTAATGAGCGGCTTAATGCAGTATGTAGATGTAGTCATTGGAAACGAAGAAGATGCAGAAACTGTGTTTGGTATCAAAGCAGCGGAAACTGATATCACCTCCGGTGAACTCAGTCGTGAAGGATACAAAGATGTTGCACGCCAACTGGTGGAAAAATTCGGTTTCAAAAAAGTGGCGATTACGCTGCGTGAGAGCATTTCCGCTTCCGTAAATGGCTGGTCTGCAATGCTCTATGATGGAAAAGATTATAATTTCTCTAAAAAATATACTATTAATATCGTAGACCGCGTTGGCGGCGGCGATTCCTTTGGAGCAGGTTTGATTTATTCTTTGATGGAAGGATATTCCAGCGAAGAAGCAATTAACTTTGCAGTTGCGGCTTCCTGCCTGAAACACACTATTGAAGGAGACTTCAACCTGGTGACAGTAGACGAAGTGAAGAACCTCGCTGGCGGCGATGGTTCCGGACGTGTACAGAGATAATCGAGATAAGTCCAGAGACGGGGCAAAGACCATCCGGTCTTTGCTCCTTTTTTATGTCAAAATTTTTTTCGGGAAAACTAACAAAAATCGACAAAATTTTTAGTTAAAATATTAGCAAAACCCTCTTGATTTTTTTGAGGCGGTACTGTATAATTGATATCGTGACCCATAGATATAGTTGTTATATATTTCCTAAACAACTATATATTGTGTTTTTTGGTGGAGGGCAATGGAGAAGAATGTATGAGAGGGGAAGAAAAGATGATATCGAATATTCGTAAAAGGGACGGACGAATTGAAAATTTTGATAGAAGCAAAATCGTCAATGCGATTTTAAAAGCAATGAACTATGTGTTTATTAATGATATTAAATGCGCGGAAGAGATTGCGGATAAACTGTCGCAGCTTGACAAGGATGTTGTGGAAGTAGAAGAAATCCAAAACCTTGTGGAAATTGAGCTGATGAAATCGCGCTATAAAAATGTTGCAAAAGAGTACATACTATACCGTGACAAGCGGAACATTGCGCGCGGGCGGCAAACATATGAAACGTATATGAGCATCGTGAACACGATTGCTAACGACATTACAAAAGAAAATGCCAATATGAACGCGGAAACTCCGGCAGGTATGATGATGAAATTTGCCAGTGAATCCTCCAAGTCGTTTGTGATGGACATGCTGCTTTCCGGGCAGACAAAAGATTTTGTGAAAAGCAACTATGTCCATATTCATGATGCAGATTATTATCCGACCAAATCGCTGACTTGTCTCCAACATCCGTTGGACGACGTGTTGGCGCATGGGTTTCGTGCAGGACATGGTTCCAGCCGCCCGGCCAAACGAATTGAAACTGCGGCGATTTTGGCATGTATTTCTATGGAATCTGTGCAAAATGAAATGCATGGTGGACAGGCAATTCCGGCATTTGATTTTTACCTTGCACCCTATGTGCGTTCTACTTATATAGAAGAAGTGGAAAAACTGGAACGGCTGACAGGGCAAAGTTTGGAACAAATTAAGAATAAGGAATTTGACGATTATCTAACCCGACCGTTGGACGGACTGGAGGGCGAAGCGCGTATGCAGCAGCATGCCATGAACCAGACGGTCAACCGTGTACATCAGGCGATGGAGTCGTTTATCCATAATATGAATACTATTCATAGCCGCGGCGGAAATCAGGTCGTATTTTCTTCTATCAACTATGGAACAGATACTTCGGCAGAAGGGCGCTGTATCATGCGTGAGATTTTGAATTCCACTTATCGTGGTGTAGGCAATGGAGAAACACCGATTTTCCCGATTCAAATTTGGAAAAAGAAACGCGGTGTCAGCTATTTGCCGGAAGACCGGAACTATGATTTATACCAGTTGGCGTGCAAAGTGACAGCGCGGCGGTTTTTCCCGAATTTTTTAAATTTGGACGCGACGTTCAACCAGCATGAAAAATGGGATGCAAACGACCCGAAACGCTATCAATATGAAGTGGCAACTATGGGGTGCCGTACACGTGTGTTTGAAAACCGGCATGGGGAAAAGACGTCTGTCGGACGTGGGAATCTGTCGTTTTCCACCATCAATATTGTAAAATTGGCATTGGAATGCCGTGATATAGAAAACCAGGAAGAGAAAATTGAAAAATTCTTTAGCAAATTAGATAAATGTATTGATGTGACGGCGGAACAATTATATGACCGCTATATGTTCCAGCGCTCTGCATTGAAGAAGCAATTCCCTATGTTGATGAACGGTATGTGGACAGGGAGTGAAGTGCTTTCTCCCAATATGCCTGTGAAAGATTTGCTTAAAATCGGAACGCTTGGCATTGGCTTTATTGGACTTGCGGAAGCATTGATTGCTCTGACAGGAAAG
>CATIYX010000395.1 GCA_949739095.1 uncultured Clostridia bacterium
GAATACGAAAATAGCCATCCGTATTGGCAGTCGTTTCGGTAGCGGTCTTTGCTATCTTTGCCACATTTCCGTGTGCTGCTGCTTCAGGCAAATTTTCGTCCGCCGCATTCACCGCCGTATAGCTCATGCCTATTTTGGCAGTACCCATATCAAAAATATCCGTTGAAATAGCCATATCGTTATCAAAATTTTCGTCCACAAGGTTTCTGTCCGGCTTTGCTGCCCCTTCCTGCTCTGTTGTGAAGGAAATGGACGCCGCTTCTGCCAGACTTTTCCCCCAGATGTCCGTCAGTCCAGTATCCGCGCTTACCGTATAGGTCGTTTCATAAGCAAATCCCCCCGCCGGCGGTGTTACCGTGACTACGCCATTTTTCTCGCTAACGGTCACATCCTCCACAGGTGTTCCGTTCGCGCTTATGGTGATGTTAGAAGTCTCCATATTCGGCATCGGATGATTAAATGTCATCTCTACCGGTTCCGTCAAGGTTACATTTTTTGCACCATTTTCAGGTACGGAGGATAGCATTTGAAAGTCTCCCGGTACCACAAATTCCAAGTTGTCATAATAGTAAGTAAAAGCAGTTGTTTTTACCTTTGTCGTTATTGTAAGGGAAACGATACAGGTATCCAGATTCTTAGTAGGAATTTTGTCTGCCACAAGTGTACCGTTGCGGTAGACGCTATATTCCTTTGTATTCTCAAAATTCAGATAAATATCAAAATGCTGCCATTTTCCCACCTCATAATCTATCTTGCTTCCATCTACAAGAGTTATCTTACCATCCGTCTCAAAGCTAAGAAAATCATCTCCCACAGTGCTTCTGCCGTAGTTGTCCAGCCCACGCGCAATCATCTGCATTTTTTCCGGCAGATATAGATCAAAGCTGACCCGTATATGCTTTAGTTCCTCCTTGCTGCACTGCGAGGCAACAATCGTATTATTTCCGCTATAAAAAATGCGGAAATAACTGTCTGTATTCGCGGTTGTGTCCGTTTCCGTTTTCGCTATTTTGACCACATTTCCATGTGCAGCCGCCTCCGGTAAATTTTCCGCCGCCGCACTCACCGCCGCATAACTCATACCTGTTTTGGCAGTACCCATCTCAAAAATATCCGTTGGAATAGCCGCGCTGTCATCAAAATTTTCATTCACAATTTCCCAGTCTCCCGCAGCATTCTGCACTTTCTCTGCCGCGGCGGGCAGCGCTGTCATTGCAATCATCATTGCAAATGCTGTCATAAAACTTAACACTCGTTTCATTTCTCTGTTCCCTCCCTTTGCTCCCGCTTTCTTTCGGCGTTTTCATGCCATATTTTGACGGACGCACAAAATGCCGAAAGAATCGGAATGCTCCGACGGAACCGATTATCTGAACTAATCGATTCCACCTTATTCTTATTTCACTAGTTTCACAACAAGGGACCGTCCCTTAGAACCATCGAAGTTCGCTTTAATAACAGTGTTTCCATCCATATTCTCCACTGTCAGCCGTTCATCACATTCTGCTGCGGTATAGGTTCCTTGGATAGTGACAGTTCCCTCTTGCAGCAGCTTGGTCGGGTCGCAGATTGAAACTTCACGTCCACCGTCTAGTGCGCCGTCCATGACAATCATCGGCTCTGAAACTGTGATATCGTTTAAACTTCCTTTTTGCCAAAATACCATTCCCGTTATGCCAAGTCCTTTTTCTTTTACAGCTTGCAGCGCTTCTGTGTTAGACAAAATTTCAATGTCAGGGTTCTGGCTATATGCCGCGGTTTGCTCTGCCGTTTTTTCCGGCAACAGTACATAAGCATAGGTTTGTTTTGTTGGCGATACGCCATGGGAGAACCATGTTTCCAGATAGGGTGAGATGTTTACCACCTTATCCAACACCAGATTTCCGCCCTGCGGGAAATAATATCCTGCGATACCTTCCAGATGCATCCATTTAGGATTTTCAAAGGTTTTCGTATAAGTATTTGCTTTCTCCATTTTTACGCCGTCCACCATGATGGTTTCTGCTCCCAGAATCTTTCCTGCATTCGGGTCAACGGTGCTGTCTACCTGCATGGTGCCATCTGCGGAGGGCGGGTAGATTTTCACTTCCGTGATGCTGTTCCACATACTGTTGGTACGCCCATACCCATGATACCGCACATATTTTGCCGTGGTGTTTTTCATGTCATACGGTTCCATGCTGACCGTGGTTCCGCTCGCTTTGCCTTCCCAGACCTTCGTCCAATTTTCGCCGTCCTGCGAAACCTCCAGTTCAAAAATCGCCTGTTTCCCATCTGTTCCGCCATATTGTGCAATACCTACATAACCAATCGGCACCGCTTCCTCCAGTTCATAGACCGCCCACGCATCACCCTCTGCGCTCCAGCGGGTTCCATAGTCATCATCAATAGTGTTTCCCACCACATTCCCGTCATCAGCGGAAGAGGTCACTTTCATAACCGGATATTCCTGTACGCCTGCTGTCTCCTCTGCCACTACGGCAACTGTTTCTGTTTTGTTCAGTTTTCTGTTTTCCACAACCGTCTGCACTTCAAAGCCGTCATCCGCGTTAATGTCCGATCCCAGAGCCACCAACTCATCATCAAACATGAACCATGATTTCTTTGCCATCAGGCTGCAATCATGCAGTGGTGCCGGTCCGCCACTACCGATATCGACAGTGTTTCTCAACTCTTCCATATGATAGGATTCCAGCTGCATTGCCGCCACCCCAAATAAATCACGCATACCTACAGCGCCAACGAAATCCTGATTGGTCCGCAGTTGTCCGCTGTCTACTATACTTGCCGCTTCCCGCTCTTGCGTATCTACTGTCGTGCCAGGCATGTGGTAGGGGTTTGCAGTTTTCCAGTAATTACTGTCATAGGAGAGGGGATCTTCATTCACATACATATAGAGCATTCCGTCACCTTGATACCAGCCCTTCTGATTGACGTGGTTAATACACTCATAGGCTGCAATTCTTGAGGAAGACATGGACAGTGCAAACCCGAATTGGTCTCTTTGGTGCATCACAGAATCACCTGTGTAATATACTTTGTTTTTATAATAAGGCTGCACTTCAATGCTGTCATCCGCCAATATCTCCGAAAGCAAACCTGTTTGGTTCACGTTCAGCGTATTATAAATGCTTTGTTTATTTGTTTCTGTCACATTACGCTTAATCAATTGTTTCAGCCGCAAATCATCATCTTTACCAAACATGCCGATATAGTCCAGCATGGCAGTGACTGCAAAAGCGGTATAGGTTGCTTCATTTCCCTTAGAACGTCCCGACTGCGCATTGGTCATGTTGCCGCCAAAAATCAGTGGCTGAAACGTCTCATAGAGCCAAGTGCAGGAATTATATTTATAGGGCGTTGCAAATTCAAATGCTGTACCACCCAAAATTGCTTGTACGCCGCACAGACGGTCCAGCAGAGAACTGGTACCATATGCCGTAGAATAGGCAAAATAGTTATGCGTGATGTACAAATCGTCCTCCTGCATACCATTGCCCGATTCCACTGGAACCAGCATAAGATTATAGTCGTCTACCAGTTCGCGCATTCTGCCATAATCCTCTTCCAGCGCTGCCGCTGCAGTGCCGGCATAGATGCGGCTTGCTGCATTGTCAGGGGTTTTTCCTGTCCGCATTCTGGTGCGGAGATGGTCATACAGGGAAAGATATTTTTTAATTTTTTCCGGCGTTAAATCATCCTCCATGATAATCAGCGCCTCACACAAACATTTTGCACTGCCGCAATACCAATCCCACCAGTTATAAAGAGAGGTGTCGCGCCAGCCGGTGCCATCAATTTCTGCCTGTCCGTATAAGTTGTTATACAGCCATTCAAATGCATATAAAATGTTTCTTCGCAGCGCCGGATCTTTATAATACTCGCTGCCATAGGTACCATATGCCGCTACCAAACGGTAAAAAGTCGTAAACTGTGAGGTCATATGCGAGGTTTCAGTCACTTCTGACTTTCCAAACAAAACCTTTGCATCCGGTTCTTTGTTCATGCTTGCCAGTGCGCCTTTGCAGTTCGCATCAATGGACTTAATTGCTTCCACAACATATTCATCCTCGAGATTTTTGTTTTCATCTCCCACCAGATATGTCCGCCATTTATCCTTTAGCTCGCGCCAGTCCTCCTGCGTGACTTCAGTTTCTTTCACATTCAGCATGATGGAAGCATTTCCCATCATATTTTTATCTGCCATCATGACGCCGGTTTCCTCTTCGGTTCCTATTACAATCACTTTGCCGTCCGTCTCTATATTTTTGCCAAGCGCAAGCACGACTTCGGCAAGCGGGAAATATACATTATCGTTCTCTGCATACGGTGCAGCGGAAAATTCCCGTTTTTCGCCGTCCAGCGTAAATTCTTTTTCATCTGCCTTCGCCGCCAGCTTATGTCCATTCCATTCTATGCCGACCTCGCTGTCCTGTACAGTACATGCCGCACCCAGCGTTTTAGTAAAAAACACTGTAGGTGCAAAGCTCATGCCCTCCGCCGTTGTCACCTGTTCCTCTTTTTCCAGCGGAATTTTTTCCCCGCCGGCGATTGCGTTTTGCGCAAAATTCATTGCCAGCACGCCGCCGTTCAGGCTCTCATATATCTTCTGCTGTGTGCTATACGGAACCGACATGCTTTTCACGTCAAAAGTTTCCTCATCTTCGGTTCCTGCTTTGCCATAGATGGAGGTAATATAGACGTCAGATGTCGCGTCTGGTGTACAACTCCAACCGTTCGCACCAATTTGCAGCCGCTGTACCTTTGACCAGTCGGCAAAATTTCCGTTTACAAAGTCCCCTACAGGAATCTCAAATGATTTCCAGCCCTCCCAGTCCAATGTAATGTAATACATTTGATAGGATATAGTTTTGCCGGGCGTCGGAACATAATCACAGTAGACAAGAAAGAAGAGTTTTGCATTATTTGCTTCTTCCGAGTACATATCAAAACAAATATGCGAACAGTTTGACCAATCTCGCGCCACCTTGTTAAAATTTAACGACGTTGTTGCCGTATGATTTGCCCAATGCGCCGAGCGGGTATGCCCTTTTGTCGTCTTTGTGGCGGGCAGTGCGCCCGCATCAAAAATCGTACCGATGTTGTCCATGTTAACCAGCGTCATATCATCCGACTGCTCCCCAACATAGCCGTCCCATGCAGCATTACATGGCGCTATTCCCAAGACGCACACCAGACAAAGCCAAAGTGCCAGCAATTTACTACCGTTCTTCATGTATTTCAAACCTCCTCGCTTTCTTTTTGACCAAATTGTTTCAGAATTTCTTCAAATAAAATCATATGCGCCCGATAAATTTCTGGATAATCCTGCGCGCCCTCATATGCTAAGCCCTGATTGCTCTCATATGTCACACAAAGTTCTCCGCTGAAATGGCTCAATGCGGAGGTTAAGTTAAAGGATGCCGGCGGCTGTTTTTGCTCGCCCCTGTCCATTGGTGTGATGCGGTAGGGAATTTGTTCCGCCGTGCACCGCGCCGCCAATGCTTCCTCTAACTCCATCGCGCGCTGCTTTAACACTTCAGGCGCATAAGCCGGTTTTAAAATACACCCCTTCGTATTGGCTCCACCGTGCAGCAACACTGTAATATCCGGCACATAGCTGTCTGTGATGTCAAACAGAATCTGTGTTTCCGGTGCTTTGCTGCCAAAAAAGTCATCGTGCATGAGATTGATACCATCATCGTTAAAATAGGCGCCCAAAAATCCTGCATACTCTTTTATAGGATGGATTTTCTTGCAATCCGGATAGCCGCACAAGCTTCCGTCTTTCCATGTTCCCTGATTATAATACCGCAGCTGCTCAAAACTTTTTCCGACCATGCTGCTGAAAGGAATTCTGCTTCTGCCATCGGGATTCACGCAAGGAAGAATCAAAAGTGTTGCTTCTTTGCAAAGCGCCTGTAGTACAGCGCCGCTATTTCCTGCCAAATCTTCGCCCGTTTCCAATATATGAAACAGATTTAGCAGTGCTGCCACGCCCTCAAATTCGCCACCATGAATGCAGCCCGCCAGCAAAATCGTGGGTCGGTATCCCGCTGCCGTTTTATCTGCATAGCAACTCGGGTCACCCGCCCCCAGCGCACAGCTCATATTCGCTGTACGCTTCAGGTTATTTTTTTCTCCATAACGCACTAGATAAATCGGTCGCCCGCCGGCGGAATATCCCATCGTTTCCACGGTTCCGTTTTTCACGCGCTGCACCGCTTCTTCAATATCTCTAAGATCCGTTTTCCAATAGTTCGGTATCTCTCTCACGCTTTCATCTCCTCTTTTCCTGCCGTTTGTTTAACCGCTGGTCAAACGTCGTCTATCCCTTAATTGCGCCAATCATTACGCCTTTGACAAAATATTTCTGAATGAATGGATAGACGCACAAAATCGGCACAGTCGATACCACAATCGTTGCATATTTCACGTTCTCCGCATAGGCAAGCGCCTCGTCCGCCGTACCCGTTGCCGCAACTGCCGCTGTGTTATTCTGAATCAGTATCTCCCGCAGTACCAGTTGTAGTGGGAACAGACTTCTGCTGTCAAGATAAATCAGCGCATTAAAGAAATCGTTCCAGAGCGCCACCAGATAATACAGGGAAATCACGGCAATGATGGGTTTTGCAAGCGGTATCATAATTTTTAGCAAAATGCTGTAATCGTTCGCGCCGTCTATTTTTGCCGCTTCCTCCAAGGTATAGGGCATACTCTTAAAATAGGATATCGTAATAATCAAATTATAGGTATTAATTGCATGCGGAATCATCATTGCCAAAGGTGAATCTAACAACCCAACCCCTTTCACCACAAGATATGTCGGAATGAGTCCGCCGGAAAAATACATTGTAAAAAGTATCATAAACGTGAGAATATTTCTGCCAGGCAACCCTTTGCGGGTGAGTCCAAACGCCGCGGTCACTGTCAGTATCACACTCAGCAATCCACCACAGACAACATAGATTAATGTGTTGCGGTATCCAGTCCATATCTGGGCACTTTGCATTACCTCTTTATAAGTGTGTAGCGCAATTCCTTTTGGATAAAACAGCATTCCATTGCTTGCCAATATTTCAACCGGATCGCTGATAGAGGCTATCAACACATAGTAACAAGGATACAGTGTGACAACGACCAGCAATCCTAAAATGATATAATTGCACACATCAAAGATGCGGCTTCCAATACTTTTTTGATTTATCATGTTGTCACCTCCCTTACCACAAACCGTCGCCGGTTGCTTTTTTACTGCAATAATTTGCTGATATGAGCAAAATAAAGTTTATCACGGAATTGAACATGCCGACCGCTGCAGAATAGCTATAATCGCCCTCTAGCAGACCGCGCCGGTATACATATGTCGAAATGACATCAGCAGTTTCATAGATAGACGGATTATACAGCAATATAATCTTTTCATAACCAATTGAAAGCATAGCACCGATACGCATAATCAACAAAATGATGATGGTAGGCATGATGCCCGGTAGCGTGATGTGCCACGCTTTTCCAAACCGTCCCGCGCCATCAATCGTTGCCGCTTCATAAAGCTCTTGGTCAATGGACGAGATGGTGGCAATATAGATAATACTGTCCCAACCGATTTTCTGCCAGATTTCCGACAAAACATAAATTGGATAGAAATAGTTTGGTTCTGTCATAAACGAAATTTTGGTTCCTCCAAACAATTCCCGCATCGCGTTGATCATACCATCGCTGGATACAAATGTCAGTATCATACTGGAAATGACAACCGTGGAAATAAAGTGCGGCATATATGTAATCGTTTGAACCGTCTTTTTATACCATGTACATCTGATTTCGTTCAGCAGGAGTGCCAATAGAATCGGTGCCGGAAACCCAAATACC
>CATIYX010000396.1 GCA_949739095.1 uncultured Clostridia bacterium
ACATTTGTTCTCTCGTCCGCCCATGCACCGTCACTGCATCCGCGCCGCTTTCCTGCAAAACAGTTGCCACTTCCACTGCATTTACCTGCTGCGGATTCCAGCCGCTGCGGATTTTTGCCGTTACCGGAACGCTTACCGCCCGTTTCACTGCCTCCATCACTTGCCCTGCCAGACGAGGCTGTTTCATCAACGCACTTCCATCGCCGTTGCCTGCCACTTTGGGCACAGGGCACCCCATATTAATATCAATTAAACTACAGCCTGTCTGTTCCGCCATCTGCGCACCATACGCCATCACCGCCGGGTCGCTGCCAAAAATCTGTATGCCCCATGCTTTTTCTGTGCCGCCCTGCATCAGTTGTTTTGTTTTCCGGTCGCCAAAATATAACGCTTTTGCGCTAACCATTTCTGTGTAGAGCATTCCCGCTCCCATTTCCTGCAATATAGTTCTATATGCCAAATCCGTCACGCCCGCCATAGGGGCGACAAACACGTTGTTGGGAGGCTGCAATGTGCCAATGTTCATAACCCATCTCCTATATTTTCTTTTATATTATTATATGCCAAATCTCTATAGTTCGTCAAGTGACGTCTTGTTTCCGGTGCAGATATGACAACGCTACAGTGGCAGCATAGACTCATAAAAAAACGAAAACCCAGCACAAAAACAGGTTTGTACCGGGTGTTTTTCGCTGCCAGCCGAATGTTTATAGAAAATCTTTCCGAATGGGATTGAATACATCAATGATGATGGAATCCTCATCCCGCGCTGTGACGCCATGTTCTACATTGGATGGAAACCAAATACTGTCACCCTGATTTGCCACAAATGTTTCTTCGCCGCAAATTACATCAAATGACCCTTTTGCAATATAACTAACTTGTTCATGCACATGCTTGTGTGGTGGTGTTGCCACATGCGCCTTCACGCACACCTCTGCCATCATCATATCTTTTCCGGTCGCCATCACCTTACGGGTAACACCCTCCTGCGGCGCTACTGCCGCACAATCCTTATTTTGAAACAGCATTGTATTTCTCCTCCCTTCACATTGACAATCCTACCCTTTTCTAGTAAAATTATACTATAACAATGACATTTTGTAAAGGGAGAATTTTATTCTCAGGAGGAATTATTTATGACATTTTACGAACACATATATGAAACAGTAGCCGGTATTCCAAAGGGGTTTGTAATGACCTACGGACAAATTGCCGCAGCCTGTGGGCGACCGCGCGCCTCCCGCGCCGTTGGCAACGCTTTGCATGTGAATCCTGCCCCGGGCGTTATTCCCTGCCACCGCGTGGTGAACCACAAAGGGCATTTAAGCGGCGGATTTGCTTTTGGCGGCATTGACCGCCAAAAAGAATTGCTCGAAGCAGAGGGTGTTGCGGTGAACGCAGAATATTGTGTCGACTTAACACAATATCAATTTCGGTTTTAACAGCGCTGACGATGTACTATCAATCAACACCAACAACTATTGTTTTTTACATAATCTCCAACGAGTCACATTTTCTTGCTTCTAAGCACCCTCTCTTTTCAAGCGTCCGATGCTATTTATCTAGGCATATAACTAAACTCTATGGTCCCTAATATGTATTTCCCACCAGATGTGTTTTCTCAAAAATTCATAGTTTCATAATCTAATAAAATGTATATAAACAAAGCGGCGAAAAAGGAGAATATCTCCCATCTTCACCGCTTTTTATTTCTAATATATTATTTTCTAATGACATCTATTCACAGTCGTGGCAACCGCTGCATTCACCACCACATTCAAAATCTTCTTCAATTTGAATATCAATTTCTTCACCGCAATTCGGACATTGAATGGTTTCCTTCTGCAACATATCTTCATCTACTGCAAATACCTCGCCGCACTGGTTACAGGTAACATCAAAATATTCGATATCATCCAGTTCGTCATCCTCCAACTCCAATGCTTCTGCCATTTGTTCCATGAATTCTTTCTGCATATCCTGACTCATCTGAACTTCTTCTACCATGTCATCCAGAAA
The DNA here is from genome assembly GCA_949739095.1 of uncultured Clostridia bacterium. Taxonomy (GTDB): domain Bacteria; phylum Bacillota; class Clostridia; order RUG12999; family RUG12999; genus JAAWTG01. The sequence goes on from CATIYX010000396.1 coordinate 2,023, forward strand.
ATCAATGATTGCCTCAATCATTTTTCCTTCATTGGTCTCTCCCGGAATTCCCATTCCTTCCGAAAGACCTCTGAGATATGCAATGCGTTCAGATAAATAACTCATAGAAACGCCTTCCTTTCTCCGCCTTTTTCAGGCGGCAGCTTTTATTATACGCGTTCCATGTATTCGCCGGTTCTCGTATCAACACGAATGACATTTCCTTGCTCTACAAACAACGGAACGTTTACGGTTGCACCGGTTTCCAGCTTCGCCGGTTTTGTTGCGCCCGTTGCCGTATCGCCCTTGAAGCCTGGCTCCGTCTCAACCACTTCCAGTTCCACAAAGTTCGGCGGTTCTACCCCAAACACACTGCCTTTGAAAGAC
>CATIYX010000397.1 GCA_949739095.1 uncultured Clostridia bacterium
ATGTTTTTGAGAAAATATATGACCGGAAACATCTCTTCCTGCGCTATCATTCGGACATGATACAAGTGCAGGAAAATTATTAGGAGGAGAACCCATGAATTATACACAGGAAAAACTTCGTAACATTGCCATCATTGCCCATGTCGACCATGGTAAAACTACCTTGGTGGACGCCATGCTCCGGCAAAGCGGTATTTTTCGTGCCAACCAGCAGGTGGCGGAACGTGTGATGGATTCCAATGATTTGGAAAAAGAACGCGGCATTACCATTTTATCCAAAACAACCGCTGTCATACATGATGGTTACCGCATTAATATCGTGGATACACCTGGGCACGCGGATTTTGGCGGCGAAGTAGAGCGTGTGCTGCGAATGGTAGACGGCGTTCTGTTGTTGGTAGACAGTTTTGAAGGCGCTATGCCTCAGACACGTTTTGTGCTGAAAAAAGCACTGGAACTGGATTTAAAACCCATTGTGGTTGTCAATAAAATTGACCGCAGCGATGGTCGGCCCACTGAAGTGCTGGATGAAGTTCTGGATTTATTTATTGATCTTGGCGCAAGTGAAGAACAACTGGATTTCCCCGTTGTCTATGCTTCTTCCCGCGAAGGTTTCGCCATGGAAAGTCTGGATAAGCCAAACAATGACTTGCAGCCGCTGTTTGAAATGATTATTGATAAAGTACCATATCCACAGGGACAGCAGAATGCGCCGTTGCAAATGCTAATTTCCAACATCGACTATGATGAATATGTCGGACGCATCGCGCTGGGACGTATTGCGCGTGGAACGCTCCATGCTGGAGAAACGTTGTCTCTTTGCAAAAAAGACGGCAGGGACATGCCTGTAAAATCTAACAAGGTTTATATTTATGAAGGTCTGAAACGAATGGAAACTGAAACCGCCAGTGTTGGCGATATTGTCTGTATTTCTGGTTTGGGCGATATTCAAATTGGCGAAACCATTTGTGCCTTGGATCAGATTGACCCTCTGCCGGTGATTGAAGTGGACGAGCCAACCATTTCTATGAACTTCTTGGTGAACAACAGTCCCTTTGCCGGAAAAGAAGGTAAATTTGTCACGTCGCGTCATTTGCGCGACCGGCTGATGAAGGAGCTGGAAACCAACGTCAGTCTTCGTGTTGAGGAAACGGACAGTGCGGACTGCTTCAAGGTTTCAGGACGCGGCGAACTTCATTTATCCATTTTGATTGAAACTATGCGCCGCGGTGGCTATGAATTTCAAGTGTCCAAACCGCAGGTCATTTTTAAAGAAGTGGACGGGCAGAAATTAGAGCCTGTAGAACAGTTAATTATTGACGTGCCGGAGGAATTTGTCGGTCCCGTGATGGAAAAACTGGGAACGCGCAAAGCGGAAATGGTGAATATGCACGCGCCGGTCGGCGGCTATACACGGATGGAATTCCGCATTCCTTCCCGCGGATTGATTGGATACCGCAGTGAATTTTTGACTGATACCAAAGGAAATGGTATTATGAACTCTATTCTGGATGGCTTTGAGCCCTTTAAAGGCGACATTGAAACCCGTAGTCATGGTTCTTTGATTGCCTTTGAGGATGGGGAATCCATCACTTACGGACTCTATAATGCACAAGGACGCGGACGTTTGTTCATCGGTCCCGGCGAAAAAGTCTATCAGGGCATGATTGTGGGTGAAAACGCAAAATCAGATGATTTGGTAGTTAATGTCTGCAAAAAGAAACAGGTTTCCAACATGCGCGCCTCCGGCAGCGATGAAGCGCTGCGCTTGACGCCGCACGCCATTATGAGTTTGGAAAACTGTCTGGAATTTATTGCAGACGACGAATTGGTGGAAATCACACCAACCAACATCCGTTTACGGAAAAGTATTTTGAACAATGACGAACGCGCACGCCAGCGGAACAAAAAATAAGATTGATTTTTTACTTTTTCTATGGTACAATAAATACAGTTGCAACAGCGAAAGCGATGCAAACTGCTGTCCTCATCGGCAGCGGGGCATAAAAGGCGGCGTCTTATTCAGACGCTGTACATCACAATGAAAACTAACTGGAGGGGAAAACAAATGAAAAAAACTTTATCCATTATGGCAGCTGCCATCCTTTGTTTAGGACTGTTTGCAGGCTGCGGAAACACCGTGAAAAAAATTGAAACAGCGGCAGACCTTGCGGACGCAAAAATTGCGGTTCAGGAAGGTACTACGGGTGATACTCTGGTTTCCGAAGACTATCCGAACGCAACCGTTTCCCGTTTCAAGAGCGCACTTGATGCAGGTATGGACCTTGCAAACGGTAAAGTTGACGCAGTTGTGCTGGACGAGCTGCCGGCAAAGAAAATTGTTGAGAAAAACGATAAGCTGACTATTCTGCCTGGTGAATTGACCACAGAAGAATATGCAATCGCAATCAAAAAAGGAAACACCGAGTTGGTTGAAAAAGTAAACAAAGCTCTGGAAGATATGAAAGCGGACGGAACTTTTGACGAAATTGCGAATGCCTGGATTAGCGGCGATGAAGCGGCACAGAAAAAGCTGGCGGAAAAACCGGAACCGACCGGCAGCGAAACTTTGATTATGGGTACAAACGCTTCTTTCCCGCCGTTTGAAACACGTGACGACGCCGGCAATGTGGTCGGCTTTGATGTGGAAATGACCAAAGAAATTGCAAGACGTTTGGGCATGGCATTCCAAGTAGAAGATATGAACTTTGATTCTCTGCCGGTTGCTGTAGACAGTGGAAAAATTACTATGGCTGTTGCAGGTATGACAGTGACAGATGAAAGAAAAGAAAATATGGAATTTTCTGATGGATATTACACCTCCACGCAGGTTATTATCACAAAGAAAGCCGATAAATAAAAACTGTAATTTTAATGCAGTGGGGCAGAAATCAGCTATATGATTTCTGCCCTTCTGTTACAGAAGGTGACTAAAAATGGAATGGTTTTTGAATACAAATCTATGGAAGGCAATCAATTCATCGTTGATTGTGGGAGATCGCTGGAAAGCGTTGATGTCAGGGCTTGGAACAACTCTCACAATCACAATCGGCGCAATGCTTCTGGGTACGATTTTAGGCATTTTGTTTGCGCTGATGAAGATTTCCAAAGTGAAGCCCTTGAAATGGATTTCAAGCATATATATTGATATAATCCGCGGTACACCTGTTGTTGTACAGCTTCTTATTATGTACTTTGTTGTGTTTGCAAGCGTGAATATTAACAAAACAGTTATTGCGATTATTGCATTTGGTCTGAATAGCGGTGCATATGTTGCTGAAATTATCCGAGCCGGTATTTTGGGCGTGGATAAGGGGCAGATGGAGTCCGGGCGCTCTCTAGGTCTGACACACAGTCAGACAATGGTACATATCATTATGCCGCAGGCTATCAAAAATATTTTACCGACCTATGCAAATGAATTTATTGTTTTAGTAAAGGAAACTGCAGTCGCGGGCTATATTGCCATTGAAGATTTAACAAAAATGGGCGATATTATCCGTTCTAAAACTTACGAAGCGTTGGTGCCGCTTCTCATTGTAGCATTGATATATTTGATTATTACATCCATTTTATCAAGAGTATTCCGGCGTCTGGAAAGGAGGATGAGGGCAAGTGATAACCGTTGAAAACCTACACAAACGTTTTGGCGACAACCATGTCCTCCGCGGTATCAACGAAACCATCAAACAAGGTGAAAAAGTGGTTGTTATCGGTCCTTCCGGTTCCGGAAAATCAACGTTTCTCCGTTGTCTGAATCTTCTTGAAACCCCTTCCGAAGGTAAAATATACATAGACGGCGAATGTATCACAGACCGCAAGATAAACATTAATCATGTCCGGCAGAAAATGGGAATGGTATTTCAGCATTTCAATTTGTTTCCCCATTTAACAGTTTTAAGAAATCTGACGCTTGCGCCAACAAAATTAAAACTGTTGCCCAAAGCGGAAGCTGAACAAAAGGCAATCGAACTGCTCAAGCGTGTTGGCTTGGGCGACAAAATCCACGCATATCCGAAACAACTTTCCGGTGGACAACAGCAGCGTGTTGGTATTGCACGTGCTTTGGCAATGAATCCCGAAATTATGTTGTTTGACGAACCGACTTCCGCACTCGACCCTGAAATGGTAGGCGAAGTGTTGACGGTTATGAAGCAACTTGCCGATGAAGGTATGACAATGGTTGTGGTGACACATGAAATGGGATTTGCACGCGAGGTGGCAAGCCGCGTTCTGTTTATGGATGAAGGTAACATTATTGAACAGGGTTCCCCTGACGATATTTTTACGCATCCGCAAAATGAACGTACTAAATCATTTTTGAGTAAAATATTATAAAATTCCTATGCGCATAGCGCGTGTAAAAGTTTTTTTATCGAAATCACCCCCTGCTCCATTTTATCTGGAGCAGGGGGTAATTATATTTACAAATCATATGCCGAAGCCCATACTTATCTTTACTTGATATACTTCTCCAGCGTATGTAGTAATTCTTTCATATCAATTGGCTTAGATACATGTGCATTCATTCCGCAGTCCAGACAGCGTTGAATATCTTCCGCAAAGGCATCCGCCGTCATGGCAATAATCGGAATGTTGTTGTCTTCTCGTTCCGTCTCACGAATGGCGCTTGCCGCCTCATAACCGTTCATAATAGGCATTCTTAAGTCCATTAGTACAACATCATAATACCCCGGTTCAGACTGACAAAATTCTTCCACACACAATTTTCCGTTTTCTGCCCATTTCACGTCAAATCCAAAAGCAGACAGCAGTTCATTTGCAATTTCCCAATTCAAGTCATTATCTTCTGCCAGCAAAATTCGTTTCCCTGTATAGTCCTGTATCATTTCATTTTGTGATGACTCATCATTTTGTGCTTCATCATAAATGAATTTTTTCAATCCATAATATAAAGTAGATTTAAATAGCGGCTTTGAGATAAATCCGGTGATTCCCGCCGCACATGCTTCCTCCTTAAATTCACTCCAGTCATAAGCTGAAATCAAGAGAACCGGAACATCTTCTCCAACAAGGCTGCGTATCTTCCGCGCTGTTTCAATGCCGTTCATGCCTGGCATCTTCCAGTCTAATAAAACAATATTATAATCTTCCTGCCTGCTGTGATGCTCCTCCACCATATCAATTGCTTTTAGACCATCATCTACCCATTCAACTCTCACCCCCATCTCTTTTAATGAATCGACTGCGCTTTGACCGAACAATTCATTATCGTCCACTACCAGCATCTGCCAATTTGGAAGCTTCATATCTTCTTCACTCTCAGACGCTTTTTCCAAATCTAAAATAACGTGAAATTCGCTTCCCTGATTCAGCACACTTGTAACTTCTATGTTGCCCTCCATTTTATCTACAATATATTTTGTGATAGCCATACCCAGACCAGTTCCTTCAATCTTCTGTATTCTGGCATTGTCCTCACGCGAGAAGGAATCAAAAATTTGTTTGCAGAATTCCGGAGTCATTCCAATTCCTGTGTCCTGAATTGAAAAATGCACGCGAACATAAGCGTCTCCTTTCGGCGATGGTTCCTGGTCAAAGGTGACATGAATTTTTCCGCCCTCGGGTGTATATTTCACTGCATTGCCTAAAATGTTAATCAGCACCTGATTCAGCCGCACACCATCACAAAAAACATTTTCAGTAATCACGTTGCGGACGAAGATATCAAAGGTTTGATTTTTTTCCTTCACCTGCGGCTGGACAATATTCACGATAGAATCCATTGTATCCCGCAGAGAAATTCTGGAGATGTTCAATGTCATTTTACCACTTTCTATTTTTGACATATCAAGCACATCATTAATCAGTCCCAAAAGGTGTTTCCCAGATACGGAAATCTTTTTCAGACAGTCCTCCACCCGCTCCATATCATCCATATTCTCCGTTGCAATCGCAGTCATCCCCATAATTGCGTTCATTGGTGTGCGGATATCATGACTCATATTCGACAAGAACTCACTTTTCGCTAGATTTGCCCGTTCTGCCAGTTTTCTTGCTTCTTCCAATTCTTTCATCTGACGCTGTGTCAGTCTGAAATATATAAAAAATACACCAAGTAACGCTAGCAGCATAATTGCGCTTCCTATTAATGTGGAATAAATACGTTTATATCCCAGCTCCGTAATGGTTGCGTCAAGATCGCCATATGGCATAACCGTTACCATATACCATTCACTATTGGGTAAATCTGTGACATAAATATGGCGTTCTTCACCACCAATTGAAACAACCGTTGAATAATTGCTTCCCATACGCAGCGTTTCTTGCAGCCGATTTATTTCTTCCGTTCCCGACTGTCCGCCCTCCATTATACTCTTCCTCAAATATTCATAATAGCTTGTCCCTTCATTTTCAGAAGTGCGTAAAACATAATCGCCATTTTTTTGAATAATATGCGAATGTACCTCCGCATTACCGACATCCAGTTCCATTGCATCGTTGATATAACTCAGCGGCATTCCAACTATCAATGCAGTGCTGCTTTTTCCATCTTTCATAGGATAAACGGCAGGAACGCCCAAAACTAGAGTCTCCCCAGTTGTTTCTGTATATGCTGTGGCTACTTTTTTATCTCCATAGTTGAGCGACGCAAAAAATGGCGCTGCATTCGGCAGTTCCATCTCATCTCCATAAATTAATTCAATGCCGTCTTCTGCGTGATATAACCCCAAATGTGTGAAACCGCGCACCTCTGCACTGATTGTCAATTCTTCCAGCATTTTATCGTCATATGTAACCGTGTTCGGCGGTGTTCTCTCAACAATTCCTTCCACCTGCGAAAGTCGCAATTCTATAATAGAATCAAAATGTATTCTGAGTTGGGCACTCATTGCCGACATATATATTTCTCCGACGTCATTAATTGCTTTGTCACTTTGCTGAACCATATAGTTCGTCATACATAAAAATACACCAATACATAACGCCAATATTGCAATCAGACTAATTTTCAAAAAGCCTATTGTATTTTTTACCATTACAATCCGCCTTTCTCTCATTATTTTTTATCATACAGTGATAATCCGGATAATATCCTCATATGCGGTAGTTATCTCCGGCATCATCTGTGCTGCCGGCTCGAGTTCTCCACTGCGTAAATATTCCACCTGACGGCTTACAAGCTGTTCCAATCTTATCATGGAAAGATTCCCACAAACGCCTTTTAGCGTATGCGCGGCAGCAAACGCTTTCTCACAGTCTCCGTCTGCAACTGTCTGCACCAATTCAGCATAGCTTTTATCATCGCAAAAACGACCTAAAAATTTTTCATAAAGCGCTTCATTTCCCATAAAACGCGCCAAACCACTATCTACATCAATTCCAGATTCTTCCATCCGTTTTTTTTGTATATTATCCATATCGTTCACCTCATTTTATTGTTCATAGAATTTTCTGATTTCTGGTTCACACTGCACAAATATTTCAAGCAACTCCGGGTTGAATTTACCGCATTGTCCCTCCTGAATCATTTGCAATGCTTCATCATAAGCAAACGCCTCTTTATACACACGCTTACTTACCAATGCATCATATACGTCTGCTAGTGAAACAATCTGCGCCCAAATGGAAATCTCGTCTCCCTTTAACCCCTCCGGATATCCACCGCCATCCCATCTCTCATGATGGTGCAGTGCAATATCATACGCATACTGATATGTTTCATGATTTCTCATCTGCGGTATTTGTTCCAGCAGCTTTGCCCCCTGCGATGTGTGCGTTTTCATAAATTCATATTCCTCAGGTGTTAGCTTACCAGGTTTATTCAAAATTGCATCTGGTACCGCAATTTTTCCCACATCATGCATCACGGCTGCCAACGCAATTAAGTCAATCTGCTCCTTTGTCAAACCTTCTCCCAACTTCGTATGTACCAACATATAATAGGTAATATTATGGATTCTTCGTACATGTGTCCCCGATTCACAGCTTCTAAACTCAATTGCAGTGGAAAGCGCTTCAATCATTCCCATATTCAGTTCAATAATTTTCTGTGCTTGATGGCTTATTTCTGATTTCTGTATTTCTACTATACTATTCAGCCGTTTACGTGCCTGAAACAACTCCACCACAGAATTCACACGCCGCTGCACCAAATAAGGAATCACCGGCTTATTAATAATATCCATTACACCTAGTTCATAGCTTTCCTGAATGGTTTGACTGTCTGTTTCCGCTGTAATCAAAAACACCGGAATCTGTGTCAACAATCCGTCTTTGTTCAGAATTTTTAAAACTTCCAGTCCATCCATGACCGGCATCATGATATCTAAAAGCACTGCACAAATGCTGTCCTTATATTGAAAAAGCTTTTCAATACATTCCTGTCCGTTTTCAGCTTCTTTAATATCATATTCACGCTTAAATATTTCTTCTAATATAGCTCTATTGATTTCATTGTCGTCTACAATCAGTATTGTTCCTTTTTTTACGGTGGTTTGTTTCTCTGAATTTCTTTTTTCCATCGCCACTTCTCCATCATAATATCTTTTATTTTAACTTTTTTGTTATGCACCACTGTTTCAAAGGAGGATATCCTCTTCCCTACAGCCCCATCATATCTCTATAGATTCAGCGCCAAAATCCCCTCTGTGGGATATAACAAACACTTCTTCCAACTTGTGCTGCCCCCCTAATTTTTTAGTTTATCGTCAATACCTACTATATCACTTATATTTTACATATTTTTTATGTCTTTGTCAATATTCCAAAGCATTTCTCCATTTCTTTTCAGTATTATCACTGAAACGCACCAAACGCCGCCCTTGATCAGTCAAGAACGGCGTTTGAAACCAACATTCAATTTTATTTTATTACCAGCTGTTATTGCAGCATCAAAAATACCTTTATCTGTATTATTTATTACCGGTATATCACAATTTCGTCCGCTCTGTAATAAGTTGTTTTCGTCAACAGATAGCTGCCTTTTTCTATATCAGAAAATTCTCCGACACTAAATTCTTCTGTTTGCGTGTCATAAACATATACTTTTGTGCTGGCATTTGTATAGAGCACCGCTTTCCCACTTCCACTGTTTAACAGTAATCTTTGATTTTGATAATCTGCATAGTAGACTTCTCCGCCAATGAAGGTTCCTCTGGCGTACAAGGCTCCTGACAATATCTCGGAAGGTGTTTCTCCCTTGGTATAATCATAGCACAACTCCACTTGACCAACGTTTCCGCTCGCGTCCAGTGAAAATTGAATGATATCTCCTTTTCCCAGAGAAGGAAAATCTTTTAGAAGTTCTTTATCTTTTGTATAGACTTTCACCATAGCCCCCTTATACATTCCTGCTATGACATCCACTTCATCTCCGTCTGTACCTACGCCTTTGCCAATGCTGTCCACAATCATGATGTTACCCATTTTGTCAATGGACATCGTATTACCCACCAAAAGGCATACCTTGGCATACCGCGCTCTATCCATATCATACCCTCTGATATTGTAATATCTTTTATCCGCTTCCAGACTGGACGGCGTTATCATATAAAAATCATCTAAATCCGCTTTCGTACCTTTTTCCTGAATTGGCACCATAAAAATCTTTGTATCATCTTTGAGCATGATAGCATTATTAAAGCTTTTCAAACCGGACCGATAATTCGCTGCTTCCTCTTCATGAGATAGTCGGAAAATATTTTCATCAATCGCTTTTTCTTCTTCCTCTGAATATTCCGTAAAACTCTGTGCAAAATCAATACGGTTGATTTTTCTGTCCGCACTTACCGTATAGGTAATCAGTTGACGATAGTCCTCCAGTTCCTCAGTACAATACAAATAAAATGCCTTACAGGAATATCCGCCCGTGCCATTAAACTTTAATTTTTCATTCACATCAAGAATCACCCAGCGGTCATTTTCGGTGAAAATCTGTGCCTGTACTGATCCGAATGTGTCCATATATAAATCATTCAAGTATCCGTAGACCACATCTGCCGCACTCTTTTTCGCAACAATCCTTCCGGTGAAATCCAGATAAAATTCTCCTTCTTCTCCGGCAGAAAGACTACCCTGCAGCGATCTGCCAATCGGGTATTCCTGTTCGCCAATTGTCACACTGTCTTCCGCAACTTCCCCCAGCACTCCTGTAACCGTTTTAGAAGAAATGATACCATATTTAATGTCCTTCTTGTTCCCTGATGACGCTGCATAGGAAATGATGTCGTCCATTTCAATGGACTCGAATGTGGCAGGCTGACCGTCTTTTTCCAAAACGACATCATAATCAATACTTTTGGGGTCCAGTTCTATCGATTCTCCTCCCATTTTATCTGTAATTGTGTAGGAACTCTTCGATATTCCGGAAACCTGAATGGTCCGATAATCCATCACTCGAATCACGTCTATTTGACCATCACTGTCATTGTCTATCAACGTCACTGTTCCCAGTTCAGGACACAGCGCTTCAGCCGAAATTTTTATCTGTCCGCCGTTGTAAATCAGCGTAGCAGATTTAGGTATTTGCTCCGACTTGCTTCTTCCATCCTGATAGTAACAGAATTTTTCAGCAGTGACGCTTCTGGTTGCAATTTCTTCGCTGCTGACTGTAATAATGCGGTTTTTTCTGTATGGCTCCACATAGAGAAGTTCTCTGTCACCACTGTCCGCATGATACCGGTAATAGCATTCTATACTATAACCAACCAAATCAGCGGCTTTTGTTCCTGCCACATCATATATCTGTCCGTCAATCAGCACTTGTCCTGCACTGACCTCTGCGGTTCCATTGATAGAAGTGTATTCATTGGAACTTACAATACCAACACTCTTGTAGATATCATAGACATAGTTTAAATAGTTTTTATCTTCTGCCTTATTATATCTCTTTGTAATTTTGGTATTGCTGTACCAGATGCTTTTGATATATAACATATCGCTTTCCAGCATGTTCATCAGCAGCTTTGCCAGACCATTTTTTGTGATATATCCCTCCGGCGTGAAATTACATCCGTTAAATATCCCCAGTTCCGCCGCTTTTGATACATACCCCATCGGGAAACCGCCCGCCATGCGGCACATTTCATCATAACCCAAAAGATTCATTACAATTTTCGCTATTTCCGGCTGGGTGATATTATCATCTGGGCGGAACAATCCATTTTCCGCCCGGTCGATGATTCCCAGTTGCTCTGCCAACACAATTGCATCACGGTCTTCACCCGGCCAATCCACATCTGTAAACGGACACTCCGCCTGTGAAACGTCAATAATCTTCGGAATGTCATCACAACAGCGGATAATATAGGTTAAAAACAGCGCCCTGGTTATGGTATCATAATATACAATGTCATCTTCCGCTTTTATAATGCCAAACGCCGCCAGCTTTTGATACTCCACCGTAGATTCCAACTCCGGTTCTTCTGCTGACACATATGGCGCTGTAAAAAACGACATCAACAGCAGGGCGGCTATCAAACATTTTAATCTTTTCATTGAACATCCTCCTTGCCTACCGTGTCAAGCAGACGATATATTATCACTGCTGCCTCTGCTCTATTTGCAGAATCAGTCGGCGCAAACAAATTGCTTCCTACACCGGAAATCACACCTGCCTGCTGCATTTTTGAAACTGCTTCCAATGCATAACTGCTAATGCTGTCAGCGTCACGAAAGCTCTCGACCTGTTGTTTCTCCTGCAAAGTTTTTCCCACCGCCGTAACTGCGCGGTATGCCATCACTGCCATATCCTGTCTGCTAATTTGAGTTCCAATGCCAAAACTGCCGTCCGGATTTCCGTTGATGATTCCCGCATTTTGTGCCGCAGTCAGATATCTGGTATACCATGCGCCGGATTCTGTGTCCGTAAATGTACATGTTGCTTCTTCTAACGGCAAATGCAGCAATTCCACCAGTAATTTCACAAATTCTTCTCTTGTGATACTATCCAGCGGACGGTATGTGTTGTCCACCGATATAATATTCATGGAGCACAATGTCAAAATGCTCTCCGCTGCCCATGGCACAGTATCTAAATCAGTGAAACCGGTTACCGGCGTCGAATTTGGTACATATCCTGTATTGTTATCCGAAGTGGCATAGTAATTCCCGCCGCTGGTATTACTCGGTCTGCCGCTACTGGTTCCACCACCGGATGGTGCTCCAGTTCCGCCGCTGGTTCCGCTGCCGGTTCCCGGTTGATATGCATTCACGGTTCGCGTAAATATATCACGGAACTGTGAAATACCCGAAAATGGACTGCTCTTCACAATCGTTCTGCTAATAGCATTTTGGTCACCGGCACCATACGCTGCATATCGGGACGCACTATCTACACCCTTGAGCAAAATATTACTATGCGCGTTCAGTAATTTAGTGAGCTCAGACCATTCCGCCTCATTGATTTGCTGCAACAAATTCACAGCTAACGCCGCAGTATCCCGAAATGCATCATAGGAAGCATAGGTCATCTGCTCATATACCATTTGATAGACACTGCTCTCAAAAGCTGCATCCTCCAGATTGAGATATGGTTTCCACTGCTGCATCACAGCTTCCACGTCACTTGCCGATTTTGCAGCATTAATATCGGCTGTAATTACCGCCTTCTGCACATCACTCAAATAGCCAATTGTTTGCTCTGCACGATTCCCTATATCTACACCGCCGGCTTCGACTGTATACAGCGCTTTGTCCCCATTCGGCAGCGCAAAACGATAGACAAACGTTCCTTGTGCATCCGTTTGCACCGGCGTTACCAAAATCAAGGTTCCATCTTCTGCTTTCACTTTGAGTAGTATGGTTTTCACACATTTCTGCGAAATGTTTCCTTTGAGTTCCACTTTGTTTTGCTCCAGCTTTGGAATTTCCAGTGCAATGCTTACCGTATCTGTCGTTTCCTCCGGCTGCTGCGGCATTTCCGGCAATGCAGCATAGATTCCACTGAGCTGTTTCAGGCTTTCTGCGTCTTCGCAAAGGAAAGAGCGCACTGTATATCCTTCTTGATATGTGATATCAATTACTGTTTCCAGTGTCTTTGTCTGTCCTGCAAGTATCGTTTGTTCATCGGCAAACTGCTTCACCATAGAACCATTTTCATCATAGACAATTGTTACCAACACCGCGGTTTTATCAACTGTCTCCGGATTCTTCACTGTTGCAACTGCCTTCATGCCATCTTCCCATTCTGTTACCTGTATCCCGTTGCTGTTTTGGAACACAGGCTGCATGACAGTAAATTGTTTTTTCATAGTTGTGAAAGAAATTCTATGCTCCGTCATGAGATGCTGTCCATAGATATCCTCCAGTCCCATGCCAACCCCTACAGTATAGGTGGTATCATAGTCCAGTCCTTCCGGGAAGCTCAATGTAATTATACCGTCTTTTTCATTCACCATGACGTTTCTCACAAGCTCGCCGCCGGCGCGAACTGTTACTTTCGACGCATCAAAGCCATTGAATGGATTGTTAAGCGCCAGCGTTACCGGCTCCAATACATTCACATTTTTCGCACCGTTTACCGGACTCGATTCCACCAGTCGTAGGCTTTCCGGAATCGCAAAACGCATATTGTCCAAATAATAGGTATAAGCTTCTGTCGTCCCACCGTTTACCACACCAAAGGAAACGATACAGCTATCCAACACTTTCAGCAAAACATTCTTTGCTACAAGCTGCTCATTGCAATAAACGGTATAGCCCATGGTGTTAAAATCCAGATAGACATGGAATTTATACCATTCTCCCGCCTCATATTCTACGAAGCTTCCGTCTGAAAAGCTCATCTTTCCGTCTGACCCGAATGTAATTAAATTATTTGCTTTGGTCGCCGTGCCACTGATGTTGTCATAAAAACGTACATTCACATCCATCTTTTCCGGCAGATAAATGTCAAAACTTGCCTGTACAAGTTTCAGTTCCTCTATACTGCATTGCGTGGCAACAACTTGATTCTCTGCATAGTCAATACGGAAAAGATAATCTATATTGGTCGTATCTTTTGCTATTTTCACCACATTTCCATGGTCAGCAGCCTCCTTCAGCTGCTCTGTTTCCGCGCTTGCCACCGTCGTTTTTAACCCATCAACAGCTTTTAGGGTAAAGACAGTCGTTGGTACGCTCGTCACACCATCAAATGTTTCCCCAACAATCACGCGGTTATAGTCCAGTCGTTCCTCCTGCGGTTCATCTGCCGTGGTGAAGGAAATCGTGATTGCCTCCGTCAAGCTTTGCCCATAAACATCTGTCAACCCCGCTGCTATGTTTATGGTATAGGTCGTACCATACGCAAACCCACTCACTGGCGGCGCTATTGTAATCACGCCATTCCGCTCGCTTACCGTCACGTTTGCCACAGCAGTTCCGTTCATACTCACTGTTACTTTTGACGCATCAAAATCTGCAATCGCATTGCTGAACATCAAGGTTACCGTATTTCGTATGTTCACATTTTCCGCACCGTTTGTCGGATTGGAGCTTATCATTGCAAATGCTGCCGGACTTTGCACGGTTGTGAAAGAAACCGTCACCGGTGCCGCAAGCGTCTGCCCATAAACATCTGTCAAATCCGCAGCCACGCTTACTGTATAAGTGGTCTCATAGGCAAATCCCTCCGCTGGCGGTGTTATCGTAATCACATTTCTCTCCATCGTAACCGCAGCATTTTCCACCAGCGTTCCGTTTGCACGAATCTCTACCTTTGACGTCTCGAAATTCGCAACCGCATTGCTGAATGTCAGCGTCACCGATTCTGTTAACTCCACATTTTCTGCACCGTTTACCGGATTCGATTCTGTCAGTTCAAATGCCGCCGGTTTATTTGCCGTGGTAAAGGAAATTATCGCCGCTGCCGTAAGCGTTTGTTCGTGGACATCTGCCAGACTTGCATCAACACTCACCGTATGCGCCGTGCCAAAAGCAAATCCTATGGTAGGCGGTGTTATCGTAATCACATTATCTTGTGCGGTTACCGTCACATTTTCCACAGGCGTTGCACCCGCATTTACCGTTACCTTCGATGCGTCAAAGTTTGCTATCGGATTGCTGAACGTTAATGTGATTTCCTGTCCCACATCCACATTTTCCGCACCGTTTGCCGGACTGGATTCCGTTAGCTGAAATGCTGCCGGACGCTGCACCGTTTTGAAGGAAACATTCACTGTCTCTTCCAAAATTTGCCCATAGATGTCCTCTAATCCCGTAGCAATGCCAACTGTATAGGTTGTTTCATAGTCGAGCTTTTGCGGAAACGTTAACGTAATCACACCGTCCTGCTCTGTCACTGTCACGTTTTCCAACGTTGCCGCGCCCGCCTTCACAGTGACCTTTGATGCATCAAAGTTTTTCAGCGGACTGCTGAATGTCAGCGTCATTTTCTGCGTCGTCACATCCACATTTTCTGTATCATGCGCCGGCAAGGACTCCACCAATTGCAATGCCGCCGGAATCGCAAAGCGTACATTGTCATAATAGTAGGTATAGGTGTCAACCGTTGCGTCATTTATTACACCAAAGGAAACAAGGCAGGTATCCAGTACACCGGCAGAAACCTTATTTGCTACACGTTTTCCGTTGCAATAGACTGTATAATTCGGCGTTGTCGCTTCAAAGTCCAAATATATGTCGAAATGATACCATGTTTTTGCTTCGTAGTTCATCTTAGAGCCATCTAAAAAATCTGCCGTTCCATTTGCTCTGAACCAAATCAGATTTTCGGCCTTGGTGGAGCTGCCGCTGATGTTATCCAACGCACGAACACGCATCGCCATTTTTTCAGGAAAATATACATCAAAACTTGTCTGAACACGCTTCAGTTCTTCTATGCTTGCCTGAGAGGCAATCACCTTTTTGTCACCGTACTGAATACGAAAATAGCTATCTGTATTGGCAGTGCTGCTGGTAGCTGTCTTTTCTATCTTTACCACATTTCCATGTGCAGCTGTCTCCGGCAAATCTTCCGCCGCTGCATCCACCGCTGTGTAACTCATACCGGTTTTCGCGTCGCCCATCTCAAAAATATCTCTTGCAATTTCTGTGCTGCCATCAAAATTTTCATCCACAAGCGCACGGTTATAGGGGATTGGTTGCTTCATTGTCGTAAACGACCGCTGCATAGCTGCAAGCGTTTGCCCGTAGATATCGGTCAATGTCGGAATGCTAACCGTATAGGTGGTTTCATAGGCAAATCCACCCTCCGGCGGCGCAACTGTTATCACGCCATCCTGTTCTCTCACCATCACACCTTCCACAACGGTTTCTCCTGCTTTCACAGTCACCTGTGTCGTGTCAAAATTTTTTAAGTTGTTGCTGAACGCAAAGCTTATCGGCTCCAGCACATCCACATCCGCTGCGCCGTCCGCCGGACTTGCCGCCGTCAGTTCAAACACCGGTACCGCCTCTGTCGTGAACAAAATCGTCACTGCCGCCAGACTTTGTCCGTAGATGTCTTTCAACCCCGCTGCTACGTTTATGGTATAGGTCGTACCATAGGCGAATCCCCCCTCCGGCGGCGTTATCGTTATCACACCGTTCGTCTCGCTGACTATCACGCCCTCCACAGCGGTTTCGCCCGCCTTCACAGTCACCTGTGTCGTATCAAAATCTTTTAAGTTGTTGCTGAATGTCAGCGTTACCGCCTCTGTCACTGCTACGCCGGTCGCACCGTTCGCCGGACTTGTCGCCGTCAATTCAAAAGTTGGCGGCGCTGCCTCTGTCGTGAAGGAAAAGGATTGTTCCTCTGCAAGGCTCTTGCCCCAGATATCACTTAATCCTGTAGTTGCGGTCACGGTATAAGTTGTGCTATAGGCAAATCCATCCGCCGGTGGCGTTATCGCAAGCACGCCGTTCTGTTTTTCGCTGATTGTCACATTCTCCACAGGTGTTCCGTTCGCACTCACCGTAATTCCTGAAGCACTCAGATTCGGTGCCGGATGGTTGAATATCATCTCCACTGGCTCCATGATACCTATACTCTCTGCACCATTTGCGGGCACTGAGGACAACAGAGTAAAGTCTCCCGGAACAGTGAATTTCATGTTGTCCAAATAATAGGTATAGGCAGTTGTTCTTCCTATCATTGTCATACCAAAAGAAACGATACAGGTATCCAGATTCGATGTGGATGCCTGTTCCACTATAGATTCGCCATTACAATAGACGGTATATTCTTTCGTATTCTCAAAATTCAAATAGATGTCGAAATGATACCATGTTTTCACTTCATAGTTCATAGTAGCCGTACTATTCAGAAAGCTTACCTGTCCATCTGACCCGAATAAAATCAAATCATCCCCCTTGGTCGACCCACTGGTGTTGTCATAAGCGCGCACCCGTAACGCCATTCTTTCCGGCAGATAAATGTCAAAGCTTACCTTTACATGCTTCAGTTCCTCCACAGTGCACTGTGATGCAACTACCTTTTTGTCACCGCCGTACTGAATACGAAAATAGCCATCCGTATTGGCAGTCGTTTCGGTAGCGGTCTTTGCTATCTTTGCCACATTTCCGTGTGCTGCTGCTTCAGGCA
>CATIYX010000398.1 GCA_949739095.1 uncultured Clostridia bacterium
TGATGGCGGGCAGTTTCATTGGGGCAGGTAGTGCCGCGCCGCAACTGCCGCAAGAGTATCAAACAGCGCTGGAACAGATTGTTGCCGTGCGGCAGACCGTACCGGAGGTGGAAACACTGATTCGTATTTTGCCGATGCCGGACCCGCTCTACCGCTTGGAACACATTTCGTGGCAGACGGCGGATGACGTTACCATTTTTTATGCAATCAAGGAGGAAGAAAATTATCAGGGTGGATATGCGGGCAGTAATTTGAAATGCAACGCGATTTTGTTGTTTGCAGGAGCAGAGAAGGTCAACACAGTAAGGTTTGCATTTGGAGAAACCATACATACATTTACGCGGGCGGATATGGAAGCGGTTTATGGGAAGCTGACGGAACTATCAAAGAGGGAACTAATGCGTATTTGTTATGCCAACCGTGCGATTGCGGCGGGGCGTATGCATTGCAACAGAATTCGGTGGAACAGTGAAAAAGGAACAATTGTTGCCCGATATGCTGAGCCGGACAAACAGGAGACAGTGCCGGACGGCACAGAACGGCTTATTTATCGTATCGCCGATGAAGGAAGATTCGAAGAAACGGTGTTCTGGCTGAAGGACGGAAAAGTGATCCGCATTGACACGGAAGGCGAGTATGAATTTGCATGGAATCTCGGTATCCGCACGGATATGAGCAGGAAGGAACTTGTGTCAGCGCTGGGGAGCCCAACGGAAATACGGCGCAATATTTGGTTCTATCGCACAGACGAAGGACAATATGTTTATTTTACCTATCAAAACGGAAAAATGACGCAACTGGGATTGTGTGAACAGATATTTTAGGCAGGACCTGTTTTTTTATAAAAAGACAAAGGACGCTCTGGAGTGCAGGGCGTCCTTTTTATGCTGTGCAAATGAGATGGACAGGCGACAGATTCCGGCAACTTTTTTAGTGAAAAAGTGGACTTGTATTTTGTCTGTAGATATGATAGAATAGTATATGTGAAAAGAGCGCAAAAAAAGCGATATCATACATAGCGGAATCAAAGAGGAGGAATGATTGCATGGACAAGCAGCCAAAAGCGGCGGTTGTCATTGGAAGCGATTCGGATTATGGCGTAGTCAAAGGGGCGCTGGAAAAACTGGAGATGTTCGGCATTGCTTATGAAATTCATGTCATGTCGGCGCACAGAACGCCGGAGGAAGCGGCGGCATTTGCCAAAAATGCGGAAGAAAACGGGTTTGGCGTAATCATTGGCGCGGCGGGAAAGGCGGCGCATTTACCGGGCGTTTTGGCAGCATATACGACTCTTCCGGTCATTGGATTGCCCATTAAATCTTCCACCATGGACGGACTGGATTCGCTACTTTCTATTGTCCAGATGCCCAGCGGTATTCCGGTTGCAACTGTGGCGATAGACGGTGCGGCGAACGCAGGAATTTTAGCGGCACAGATTTTAGCAGGCGCGTATCCGCAAGTGAAAGAAAAACTAAAACAGTTTAAAATAGATATGGCGGAGGAAGTTCGCCGCAAAGATAAGGCGCTAAGCGAAAAAATTGCAAGTGAGAAATAAATGAGGAGGGGCTACCAATGGCACAAATGAAAGACATGCTATATGAAGGCAAAGCAAAAAAAGTGTTCCGCACGGATGAAGAAAACTTGTATATCGTGCAGTATAAAGACGACGCAACGGCATTTAACGGACTGAAAAAAGGAACGATTGTCGGCAAGGGAATTGTCAACAACCGTATGAGTAACCATATGTTCCGTCTGCTGGAAAAAGACGGTGTTCCGACACACTATGTAGAGGAACTGTCCGAGCGTGAAACGTTGGTAAAAAAAGTGGAGATTGTGCCGATTGAGGTAATTGTGCGTAACATTGCAGCGGGTAGCCTGTCCAAACGGCTGGGACTGCCGGAGGGTACAAAATTGCATACAACCGTTTTGGAATATTGCTATAAAGATGATGAACTAGGCGATCCTATGATTAATGACTATCATATTGCGGCAATGGAGTTGGCAACCAAGGAAGAAATGCAGACAATTGCGGATATGGCGTTGCATGTAAACCGTTTCATGACAGAATATCTGAAAGATTTAAATATTGAATTAATTGATTTCAAACTGGAATTCGGACGCACACCGGAGGGCATTGTACTGGCGGATGAAATTTCACCGGATACTTGTCGGTTCTGGGACAGCACGACAGGAGAAAAACTGGACAAAGACCGTTTTAGAAGAGATATGGGCGGCGTAGAGGACGCATATCAGGAAGTTATGCGGCGGTTGATGGGCGACGCAAAATAAAAACAATGTGGCGGGGTACAAGTATATCCCGCTACTGTTATTTGTAAGAGAGAAGAAGAGCGGCGGGTAGGTCCCGTAA
>CATIYX010000399.1 GCA_949739095.1 uncultured Clostridia bacterium
ACGTATCAAACAAATTATCCATACAAAGGAACGATAAGGAGGTACCTATTATGGAACTAAAGATAATCGGCGGATGTATCATTGTGATTTGTGGATTTCTATTTGGAAACTACTATGCCGGTCGGCTAAAAAAACGCTGTGCCATGCTGCAATCATTCATCAGCGCCGTGGTTAGGCTGCAAAACACCATCGCCTTCACCGCTGCTCCTGTTCAGGAATTATATGAAGAACTGGCGCAGGAGGACGATGACGCAGGACAATTCTTCGCACGGCTCTGCACCAGTAAATGGCTGCAAAAAACGCCGGAAAAAGCATGGAACAAAACACTGCTGGAATGCACAGCACTTTTGAAAGAAGACAAAGAAATTTTGCGACAACTGGGACAAATGCTAGGCGGCAGTGATTGCTCTTCTCAAATCAACCAACTTGCACTATGCCGCACACAGTTAGAACAACAATTGGACAACGCACGCAGCGTTGCTTCCTCCAATATGAAATTGGCACGCGGACTTGGCGTATTCGGCGGTATTTTTGTCGTTTTGGTATTATTATAAGCATATTGAGAACCATGCGTCGTATGGCGTCTTATCTCCGTATATTGAAACATCTACAAAGGAGAGTCATCATGGGAATTGATTTAGTATTTCAAATTGCAGCGATTGGTATTACTGTTGCTGTTATCAGTCTGCTACTCACCCGCTCGGGGCGTGATGATCAGGCACTTCTCACCACGCTGGCAGGACTGATTGTTGTCATGCTGATGGTACTACAGCAGGTACGCAACCTGTTTGATACCCTTAAAATGCTGTTCGGACTGTGAGGTGAAGCGTATGTCCATCTTGCAGCTTATTGGCATTGCGCTAACAACTGCCATTTTATGTGTCACCATCAAACAGTTTAAACCAGAATTTTCTCTGCTCTTGCTGCTCGTCGGAAGCGCAGCGTTGCTACTTGGGCTTGCGCCGCAAATCGCTTCTATGATTGAAGCAGTACAGCGGATGGCACAAAATTGCGGTATTGACAGCAAATATATTCAAATTGTTGTGAAAACAACCGGCATTGCCTGTCTCTGCTCCATTGCGGCGTCTATGTGCCGCGATGCAGGACACAGCGCACTTGCCAGTAAAATAGAACTTGGCGGCAGACTTAGCATTCTCGTCCTTGCTATGCCTGTTGTCTCGGAACTTTACTATGTGATTCTACAATGTATTAGATAAAAGGTGAAAACATGAAAAAACAAATGATTCTTTGCTGCGTAGTTCTGTTTTTATGTATGCTTCCGGTAGCGGCAGCGGACCAAACCGACGTACAAATGCAAAGTGTGATTGATTCCCAGTTTGAAGCCGCCGGCGGCTATACCATTGACAGGACGCTTCAAGGCATACAGGAATTTGACCCATCTTTTTCATTTTCTGATGCCAGCATGGATTTCGCAAATGGAAAAAATCCTGACGCTGTAAATATTTTAAAGATGATTTGCAACCTATTTTTCTCACAAACACGCACTCGCATTGCGGACGCAGGTAAAATCATTCTGGTAGTCGTGCTTTTGGCATTCATCGGAAAATTTGCGCCAGAAAAGGAAAAAGTGTTCGACAGCGCCTTTTATGTCAGCTATGTTGTGTTGTTTATCATGCTGTTTTCCGCATTTCGTTCTGTTGCGGAAATTGGACGGGAGACTATTGAAAAACTATGCGTATTCATTGATACCAGTCTACCTGTGATGAGTACGCTGGCAATCAGCGCAAACGAAGTAAGTAAAACAGCGGCAGCAGC
>CATIYX010000400.1 GCA_949739095.1 uncultured Clostridia bacterium
AACGAAGCCGTCCGTTTGACAAAAGATGCGTCTGTTGTTGGGCTGGAAGAATGGAAATACGGAAAACCGGACATAGAAAAAGCCTTGCAGGGCGCTGCACCCTATGTTATTTGTCTCATGCATCACCCTGATTATGCAGACGTGAGTGCACAGGTTCAAATTCCTGTCCAGCTTTCGGGGCATTCCCACGGCGGACAGGTGAAACTGCCGTTGCTCTACCGCTATATGCTGCCACGCGGCGGACGGAAATACCACACGGGTGAGTATCAGGTGGGAACGACACGTCTCATCATTTCAAACGGCGTCGGTGTCCACACACTGCCCTTCCGTTTCCTTGCACCGCCCGATATTTTGCATATCACATTTACATAAAAAGAGCAGACATCATATGGTGTCCGCTCTTTTTAAATTTCATAATAAGGGACCATATCATTGGATGTCCCTTTTTCATGTCTCTGCTATGTAACAATTACAAAACGTTTTATAGCGCATCCTAATCAAATGTCAGCACCTTAATATTTACGTTTGGCACGGTTAGCGCCGCGTATTCCTCAAGTGCAGGACGTACTCGCTGTTGCACCATTTTAGCGGTTGCTCGGATATCCACGCCAAATTTTAAAATCACGTCGATTTCCACTGTAACGCCGGCGCCGGCTTTCAATCGCGCCACCCGCACATCTTTGACTTTCACGTCCCGCACTTTGTGCGCTTCATATTTCACGATATCGACAATGACTTTGGTCGTCAGCTTATAATCGCCCATATAGCTGTAAGTCGGGCGGATAATCGTTTTATCTGCTTCAAAAAAGTTTTTATCCTGCATACGGAAAAACACCTTTAAGGAATCGAGAAAATATCCTGAAAAATGTTTTTTCACTTCGAATGTCGGCGCGGGAATGACATGCTTTCCCTGCGTTTCGCGCATCCGTTTCGCCAAAGCAATTTCTTCCGGCGAAGCAATGTCCGTCAGCAAAATGATTCGTTCCGGCGGCGGCAGTTCCAGCCGCTGTGCAATCCGGCGTACCATGCGTTCGGACGTCCCCAGCAGTAAAATGGAAATATCCCCCCGTGCGCGGATGGCGTCCCGCATGGGCAGTGCGTCTTTATCATACATGAAAATAGCGTGTTTTACAGACGCAATCATGGTCTTTTCCGATTTGGCAGACTTGCCCGCCACAATGTGTCCTTTATAAATCAGCAGTCCGTCGTCAATAATATAGTCCAGATTGTTTTCCTTTGCAATCCATTGGGCGCGGAAACTTTTTCCGCTGCCGCTTTCTCCAACCAGCGCAACTACTTTCATTGCCTCAATCCCTCTTTTCTCTGTTTTTAAACTAACGGCTCTATCAGCCGGCAAATACCTTCACATATTTTTTGCAGTCCGTTCCGTTTCCGATGGTTTTCCAGCGTAAGTTCCCGACTATTTTTCACATCTGTCAAAAATGTATTCCTGCATTGCCGCGCAAAGGCTTCATCATAAACCAGCGCATTCATTTCATAGTCCAGACGGAACGAACGTGAATCAAAATTTGCTGACCCAACCGATGCAATACAATCATCCATGACGACCGTTTTTGCGTGCAGAAATCCTTTGTGTGTATAGACCTTGATACCGCTGCTGAGCAACTCCTCTACATGGGATAATGTAATATAATATACAAATTTTTTATCCGGTATGCCGGGTATCATCACCCGTACATCCACGCCGCTGCGCGCTGCCAGACGAAGCGCTTCGGTCAGCGATTCATCCGGCACAAGATAGGGTGTTTGGATATAAATATATTTTTTTGCACTGCCCACCATCTTCATATAAGAATCCTTAATGGTTGCATATTCCTGGTCAGGACCACTGGTGATAATCTGTACGCCGGCGTTTCCTGTTTCCGCCGGCTGCGGGAAATAGCTTTTCAGCCGAGCCGGATCTGTCACCTTGTTCGGATACGCTTTTGTCCTGCCCGCCTGCTTGTCCAAATAGTGCCAGTCTGCCAAAAAACGAAACTGCACCGCATGTACACTGCCGCCTGTCATGCGAATAGCAGTGTCCCGCCATGGTGTCTTTTTCGGGTCTAGTCCCAAATAATCGTCGCCGATATTAATGCCGCCGGTATAGGCAATACGCCCGTCAATTACCACGATTTTCCGGTGCATATGATAGTTTACGCTAATCACGGAACTGAGCAGCGTCGGCAAATAGGAATATACCATGCCGCCTGCGTCTATCAGCGGGCGGTAATCGCGGCGGCGACCTTTCAGATAGCCCAGCAGGTCATAAATCACACGAACCTCCACGCCTTCGCGCGCCTTCTTTTCCAGCAGTGCCAAAAACCGTTTTCCACTTTCATCGCGCGTTTTAATGATAAAATAGAGTACATGAATGCTTTCTTTTGCCGCTTCTATTTCTGCAAACATGCGCGTATAATTCGCTTGTGCATCCACTAGTAATTCCGCCGTGTTGTCCACTGTATAAACGCTGTTTGCATTGGTTTGATTCATGCGAATCATGTCCAGATAGTACTCCGCAACCGCTGACGGCACAGAAATTTTTCCTGATTTGAGCTGTGTTCGGTTTTTTTGTATGGCTTCCTGATAGGCTGACGACAGCGTATCAAAACGGAACCGGTGATAAAACAACCGATATTTTGCTGTGCTGCCAAAGAAAAAATAAAGCACAAATCCTACTACCGGCAGAAAAATAAACGTCAGAAGCCATGCCAGTGCCCGTCCGACATCTACCTTGCGTGCAAAAACCATGGATAAGCCGGATATGATATTAATACTATATAGTGCAATGAAACAAATACTCCATAAATCCAAATGCGTTCCCTACCTTTTATTTCCTTTTTTCTCATTATACTCTCTTTTGACGCGTTCGTCAAGAAATCCCGCTGTCATTAGAAATATGTACAAAAAACAGCTTTCCCTGCTTTTTGGGAATCTATACTTTTCTCTATTGACAGCTTCCATTTTTTGTAGTATACTATTAATACTTAACTGATTAATTATTAATTAATAAATTAATTTTTGGTGGTGGTACTATGCCGACATTACACAACATTATGAAAAAAATGAATTACCTGCATGTTTTGCACCGCCTTTGTGTCCAGCAAGTCATCTATGAAAGCGGTCTGCATTTCGGGCAGCCGCCCATTTTGGACTATGTTGCGGAACACGAAGGCTGCACACAACGGGAACTTTCCGATTTTCTCTGCATTTCACCGCCCTCGGTGGCAACCAGTGTGAAACGTTTGCAGCGGGCAGGGTTTCTGGAAAAACTTTGTGACGACCAAGATTTGCGCCGCACGCGTCTGCGTATTACGCCGCTCGGCAGAGAAGCCGCTCGGCAATGCAGGGCAATGTTTGACAAAACAGACGAAAAACTAATGCAAGGGTTTTCACAAGAAGAAACCGAAACGCTTATGGCGTATTTGGACCGAATGATTGACAATTTGGCAGAAGGAGATCTCAAAGGAGAGAGCGTATTCTCTCTGATAGAAAAATCTAAAGGGATGCATGTACGCACCATACGAGACAGGAGGAATCACAGACATGTTTAAAGCACTATTACCATTTCTATCCAAGTATAAAAAATATGCCATTTTAACGCCG
>CATIYX010000401.1 GCA_949739095.1 uncultured Clostridia bacterium
ACTTATATCGGAGGAGATACTGGTGCGAGCGGCGATATTCAAGCGCCGATTGTAGGAAAAATTGCATTGGCACGACTCTATAGCATTGGTCTATCAGAAAAGCAAGTGACAAACATCTATAATGATTATAGCAATCCGGTACCAGTAGAACCTCCTGTGGCAGCTACCATCAGTGGTTCGGCGTCTATCACAGCACCGAAAGGTGATATGGCACAGACAGCGGACTATACGATTGTTTTTCAGGATAAAAATGGAGAAAACGTAACGGTTAGCGATACAGAAAATGTTACATGGAGCTTAGAAGGGGCGGGAACCGGCGTTAGTATCCCGCAGAGCAGCACGGGAGATAGTGTTCAACTTTCTGTCACAAAAGAAGCTGAAGAACAAAAAGTAACATTGAAGGCGGAATATACCCTTGTAGATGCAACAAAGATTATAGCAACGCTGGAAATTTCGGTGAAACCGAATATGGAAGAACCAGTTGAACCTATTGACCCAACAAAAGTGGAGAAAGTAGAAATCAATGGAGAGACTGCGATTCGGGCGACAAACCAACAGCAGAGTGAGCAGTATCTGGCGAAAGCGTTGAATAAAAACGGCGGTGAAATCGCTGGTGCGGCATTTGAATGGAAGCTAGTATCCTCTACAGCAAGCGGTGTAGGTTTGAACAGTGATGGAGTCCTGATTATAAACGCGTCTGCCGGTAGCGGCAAAGTTGTGATTCAGGCAACACTGAAACAGAATCCGGAATTGAAAGCACAAATTACAGTTAACATTACCGGAAGCTCAAACAATAGCGGTGGAAGCACAGGCGGCGGAAGTCGTTTTGGAACAGCGTCTGGAAACAGTGCAGTTGTACTGCCACCGACCGGTTTAAATACAAATCCGAAGCCAATCCTAAATCCAGAGTTGGAATATGTCGGTGGGTTTCAGGATATGCCAAGAACGCACTGGGCAAGTGCAAGTACACAGACATTGCTAAGCAAGGGAATTGTTAATGGTGATGCAGAAGGCGGACTACGTCCAAATGCTAATATCACACGTGAAGAAGCAGTCAAAGTGTTGCTGTTGACATTGGAAAAAGAAGTGCAGCCGGTAGAGGGTAGTGTTGATGAGAATACCTCAGAATGGGCAAAAGATTATATGTTGTCTGCAAACCGATTGGGTGTGATTCAAGGTGACGAGACTGGTAAACTGAATGGTAGAGACACAATCAGCCGCATTGACGCAATGGTAATCATTGCACGGGCATTGCAACTGGAAGATGGTACAGCAGAAACACTGTTAAAGTTTACTGACAATGCGGAAATTCCAGATTATGCAAAAGCTGCTGTAGCAAAACTTGTGGAGCTGGGGATTGTGAAGGGTTATACAGACGGCAGTATTGGCGCAAATAGCAACATCACGCGGGCAGAATTGTTTGCGCTCATGACACGTATTATGAAATAAATAAAGTATATGGTGCGCCGGAATTCATATCCGGCGCATTTTTTTATAGAAAAAATTGTACACCCTCTTTCTTTTTTATGTATTCTACAGTATAATATAAAATAATTGAAACTGTGTAAAAATAGCAGTATACTAAAAGGAGTGGAGATACGGTGCAGAGACGGAACGTCATTTTGATAAGCAGTGCGGACGGAAACACAATGCTGATGTGTAAACGGCGCAAATCACCCGATGAAGGTCTATTCAGTTTTATTGGCGGATCTGTGGAACAGGAGGAGGACGGTACGGCGGCAGCCTATCGGATACTTGAAGCAGAGGCAGGTATTTCCCTAAAAGTAGTTCAATTGCAGCATATAATGGATATCACGTATTATCAGCAGGATTGCTGTTTGGAGATATATGCGGGACGGATTCAGGGGGAGACTAAAGTATGGGGCATGGAAAATGAACTGCTTTGGATGGGACTGCATGAAGATTTTTATAATGAAGAGGTTTTTGCGGGAGGAGGAAATATTTGGTATATTACAGAATATGTCAAAAAAGCAACAGACATTTTTAAATAAATAATAATACTACATATGTTTTTAAAGGGAACAGTGAAAATGAAACTTGGTGAATTTCGTCAAAATAGATAAAATAAGATGGAAATTTTATGCAAAAAAAGGGCTTCTCATGAAAGCGGTTTTCAAGTATAATAAAGATATCATAAAAAATTGGAGGGATTACAACGTGGACATGATGTTGTTCGCAGCGCTTGGTTCTATTATAGCGCTTATTTTTGCAGGCGTTTTGTTTTTCAAAACAAAGCGGCAGCCAGCAGGGAATGACCTGATGGTGAAAATCTCCACGGCGATTAAACACGGCGCAGATGCATATTTAAAACGTCAGTATCTGGGC
>CATIYX010000402.1 GCA_949739095.1 uncultured Clostridia bacterium
GGAGAACATGATGATAAACGGCTGGAGCAGAGATTCAAACTGCGCTGCCATCACCATGTAGACCAGCAGAATGGACAGCAGCAGCGCCAAAAACAGTCCGCTGAACGCTTCCGTCATCTGCTCATAATCACCGCCTGTTGATACGGTATATCCATCCGGCAGTTTCAGTGTACGAATGGATTTTTGAATATCCTGCATGGCGTCTGACAGGCTACGTCCATAGAGGGACGCGGATACTGTGACGATTTTTTTCTGGTTTTCACGCGTCAAGCTCAGCGGTCCTCCTGTCTGTTCAATATCCGCAATTTCGCTGATGGTGATAAATCCGCCTTTTGGTGTGGTGAGTTTGATGTTTTTGAGGTCGTCCAGCGTCTGGGTTGCTTCATCTGGGAACTTAACGCGAATATCATATTCTGTACCGTCCTCGGTATATTGTCCCGCGACCTGTCCGTCCAGCGCGGCTTTGATAGCGCTTGCTGCCGCGGCGTTTGTCATGCCATATTGCGCGGCGTTTTGACGGTTCAAATACAGCCGCACCTCCGGCTTGGTATCCGACACGCTGCTTTTGGCGTCGCGGATACCGTCAATACTTTGCATTTCCAGCAGAATCTGGTCTGCAATACCAGTGGCTACGTCATAGTCCTCGCCCTTGATTTTAACATTGACAGGACTGCCGCTGCTGCCGCCCATCATGGAACCGCTGCCTGTCATAGTGATGTTCGCACCTGCCACCTGTTCAGACACTTCTTTTCGCAGTTCCTCCATTGGTTTTTGCGTTTTCAATCCTTTTTTCAGCGTCACATTAATACTGCCGCTATCGCCGGAAACTGTGGAAAACACATCTTCCACGCCGCTGTGTGCTTGCGCGATTTCCTCCACCCGTTTCACTGTGCGGTCTGTTTCCGAAAGAGCCGTTCCCTTTGGCATTTCCACGTCAATGGTAAACTGTCCTGAATCCACTGTCGGCATGAATTCCGCGCCAATCATAGGCACCAGACAAATGCTGCCGATAAACAGCAGGACGGTAATCAACGCCAAACGTTTGCGGTGGCTCAGCGCCCAGCGGAGCAGCCATTCATAGCCGCCGTAGAGCTTTTCCATGCCGCGGTTGAATGGCGTAAACATCTTTTTCATTTGTGGCGAAGTGACCGTTTCGCCGCGCAGCAGCTTGGATGCCAGCATAGGTACCAGCATCAGCGTAATCAGCAGGGAGCATAACTGTGAAAACGCAACAGTCAGCGACATTTCACGGAAGATGATGCTTGTCATACCTTCTGTAAACGCCACAGGCAGGAACACGACCACTGTGGTGAGCGTGGAAGCAATGACAGCGCCTGTGACGCGCTTTGCGCCATAGATGGCGGCTTCCTTCGCACTTTTGCCCTTAGAGCGCCATTTGAAGATGTTCTCCAGCACCACAATGGAGTTATCCACCAGCATACCCACACCGAGTGCAAGACCGCCGAGCGACACAATGTTGAGAGTGATACCCATGAAATACATTGCCGCAAATGTCGCAATGATGGACGTCGGAATGGATGCCGCCAAAACGAGCGTGGTTTTGATGTTCTGCAAAAAGATGAACATAATAAGAATTGCCAACAGTCCGCCGAAGATAGCGTTTTGTGCAACGGTGTTAATCGTGCTTTCCACGATTTCGCCCTGATCCAGAATCATTTTGATGTTGACCTGGGGATTTTCCGCGCGCAGTTTGTCCAGCGCTGCGTTTACCTTCTGCATGACTTGCACCGTGTTTGCGCCGGATTGTTTTTGAATGTTGACGGAAATACATTCCTCGCCTTGTAGACGGCTGGCGCTGGTTTTTTCTTTGTAGGTATCCTGCACGTCTGCCAAATCGCGCATATAAATCGTCTGTCCATTCGGCAGAATCATGGGCAGCGTCTCAATGTCCTCCATGCCGGTGAACTCGCCAATAGTACGCACGCTCATGGTTTTGCCGCCGGAATCTACATCGCCGCCCGGCAGATTCTTGTTGTCACC
>CATIYX010000403.1 GCA_949739095.1 uncultured Clostridia bacterium
TGCAGTACACACAGACGCAGCCCCAGCATTTCTCCTGCTTTGAGTAAATGGCGGATATAAGCACGCGAAAAATGCTGACAGGCAGGACAGCCACAGTCGGGATCAATGGGTAACGGGTCCCGCTCAAATTTTTGATTCAGAATATGCATATAGCCTTTTGCAGTGAACAGCGACCCGTGGCGCGCGTTACGCGAGGTGATAACGCAGTCAAAGAAGTCCACGCCGCGCCAAACGGCCTCCAAAATATTAGCAGGCGTTCCCACGCCCATGAGGTACCGCGGGCGGTCCTCCGGCATGTACGGCTCCACTGTTTCAATAATGTGATACATCGTTTCCGCACTTTCGCCCACTGCCAATCCACCGATAGCATAACCGGGCAAATCCAGTTTTGCGATTTCCCGCATGTGCTGCACACGGATATCGTCATAGGTCCCCCCCTGATTGATGCCAAACAGCAATTGATGTGGATTAATCGTCCCTTCCTGTGCGTTCAGCCGCACCAATTCCGACTTACAGCGTTCCAGCCAGCGTGCTGTACGCGCTGCCGATTGTTCCACATATTCCCGCGGCGCCGGATTTTCAATACATTCATCAAACGCCATAGCAATAGTAGACGCCAGATTAGACTGAATCCGCATACTTTCCTCTGGTCCCATGAATATCTTTCTTCCATCCACATGGGACTGGAACGTTACGCCCGCTTCCTTAATTTTACGAAGCTGCGCCAGCGAAAATACCTGAAACCCGCCGCTATCCGTTAAAATAGGACGGTCCCAATTCATAAATTTGTGCAGTCCTCCCAAGTCGCGAATAATTTCATCACCGGGTCGGATATGTAAATGATAGGTATTTGATAATTCTACCTGACATCCTACTTCTTTTAAATCCAGTGCAGAAACTGCACCTTTAATCGCTGCACTGGTTCCCACATTCATGAAAACCGGTGTTTGTACCGTTCCGTGTACCGTTTCAAACGTACCGCGGCGCGCCTTTTTTTCCTTTGTCAGTAATTTAAACATGTTTTTTCTCCTCTTCCTATGCCTACTCTCGATTGTTGATGAACATACTGTCACCAAAACTATAGAACCGGTAGCGTTCCTGAATCGCCTCCTGATACGCATGCATCGTATTTTCATATCCTCCGATGGTACTGACCAGCATAATCAGCGTAGACTGCGGCAGGGGAAAATTGGTAATCAGACAGTCCACCGCTTTCATTTGATAGCCAGGATAGATAAAAATATTAGTGTATCCACTGCAAGCCTCCACGGTGCCATCCTCTTTTGCAATGCTCTCCAGCGTGCGACAACTTGTTGTCCCCACCGCAATGATACGTCCGCCGTTTTTGCGGCAGCGATTGATTTTATCTGCACATACCTGGTCTACCACATAGAATTCACTATGCATTTCATGGTCCTCTACCTTTTCAACCTTCACAGGCCGGAATGTTCCAATACCGACATGCAGCGTCAGATATGCCAGTTCTACCCCTTTTTGCTCTAATTTTTGCAACAATTCCGGCGTGAAATGCAATCCAGCCGTAGGTGCAGCAGCACTACCATCATGTTTCGCATATACTGTCTGATAGCGTTCTTTATCCTCTAATTTATGTGTAATGTAGTGCGGTAGCGGCATTTCCCCTAAGCTGTCCAGAATCTCTTCAAACACGCCTGTAAATTCAAAGCATACAATACGGTTGCCGTTTTCCAGCACCGTTTCAATCTCTGCCTTAAGCTGTCCATCGCCAAATGTCACACGTTTACCCTCCCGCAGTCTGCGTCCGGGCCGCACCATGGTTTCCCAATGTGTATCGTCAATGCGGCGCAGCAGCAAAAATTCCACAGCGCCGCCGCTGGCTTCCAATGCGCCATAAAGTCTGGCGGGAATGACTTTTGTGTTGTTGAGCACCAGACAGTCGCCGCTGTCCAATTCCTCTATAATATCAGCAAAATGGCGGTGGCGCAGTTTGCCGGTTTGCCGGTTCATAATCAGCAGTCTGGACTGGTCGCGCCTTTGGATGGGTGTTTGAGCAATCAGTTCCTGCGGCAATTCAAAATCAAATTGTTTTACATCCATTCTCTTTTTTCCCCTTTTTCCGGTATGTCATATTAGTTATATCTTACACCATCCCCGCCGGAAAATCAAGAGGAGAATCTGCCGGCACGCCACCACAACCCTTGTTCTATTCTCTAACAACACATTTTAATATGTTCAGGTGCTACACCTGAATATATTCTCTTGGAGTAATCGTATCTTCCCTTAAGCACAGGTGAATCAACTCTCCCTTGCTTAGACAAAAATATAAAATATTTTTACTACTTTAACAAATTTCCCCTATATTTTTGTGGGAACATATTTACAAGCAAGTCGGAATTTGGTACAATAGATATGTGTGTACAAAAAAAGTCCCCCTTAGAAAAGAGACATTCTCATTCTCTTTCCAAGGGGAACAATTATAGTTCCTGAAAGGATGGAAATAATACCTATTGGTTCGTTTATCTTTTTTCTGCCCCATAGTATAATAGATATAGGAGTATCTGTTATACTATGTCTGCGAAGCGGACCGATAATCATAGCCACTCGCGCACCTATGATGTACTTTTTGACGTCAAAAAGTACCAAAAACGTCGGGGAGTTCCGATTCTCCCCGAACCCCTCAAACGGCCCCTGCGGGGAGCTTACCCTACGGAGGAATTAATTCGCTGAACCATACAGGGCAATACTTCTGCGACTATTATATCACAATTGCGAAGCAATTTGATATAATTTTGCGCATCGCCGGTTTCGAGCGAAGCGTTGAAACAATTCGGCGGCGCTTTTCAATTCATATAATATATGCTTTGCATATATTATATCACAATTGCGAAGCA
>CATIYX010000404.1 GCA_949739095.1 uncultured Clostridia bacterium
ATTTTTACGACAACTTAGGCGCCCTATGTGATGATTTATCTGTTGACCAGACAGAATTAGAACAAAAGATGAAGAACGCCGGTTTTATCTATGACCCGCTGCATAACCAATTCAAATAGAGTTCTGTTTTTTCCTGCACCTCTATGCTCTAAACTACACAAAAACGCATGGAGAAACTTCTCCATGCGTTTTTTAAGTTTACTAGTTTTTTGTATCATTTTCTTCGTGTTTCGCACCCTCCAAGAGACGGTAAATCATCACCATCGCCTGTTCACGCTGTGCATTTTCCTGTGGGCGAAATTCACCTGTTTCAAAGCCACGAATCAGTCCCAATATGCTAGCTTGTTCCACCGCTTCTTTCGCCCAATCACTGATTTGATTTTCATCTATGAATACAACCTGCTCTCCTTCCTTAGTTCCACCATCTGCCCGATGATATGCTGCAAGGATAATCTTTGCCATTTCCTCTCGTGTCACTAGGTCATCCGGCCGTAATTTCCCGCCGTCTCCCTGCAATAAGCCTGCCTGGACTGCCGCTTGTAGTTCATCTGCATACCACGCATCTGCGGGAACATCCACTATACTACCGTCATATGCAGTGGTTTCCATATTTAAAGCACGCACAATCATAGCTGTAAATTCAGCCCTTGATACGTTTCCATTCAAATCCAGCATTCCATTACTTCCTTTTACAATGCCGCTATCTATGAGAGACGATATCTCTGTCTCGCCCCAATGTCCCGCCACTTCTTGTTTCAGCCGAATTTCCGGCGGAACCGGTGGTCCCACTTCTGTACCGAAATTCGTCTCTTGACTCGGTGTGGGTGACGGTGTTGTCACAGGCAGCACCGGTTTTGTGGTTCCACCGCCACCACCGCTACCATGCGACATAGAAGCATTCACATTGTTGCCGCCAGTCTGCTGCGGCGGAGGTGTAATAATCGGTCTATTTTCCATGTCAAAGCAAACATAGCCATCCGCATAGTAGAACGGAACCGCTTCGCCATTGAGCAACACACTTTTCACTTCAACCGGCGAATGAATATTCACACCTGCCAGCAATTCCGTCATATCCTTGGAGGTATCCAACTTCATGACTGTGTTTTCCCAAGTCACCGTAAATTCATCCAGCGGCTGTTCACTCCTCACTGCCGTTATACCGCTCGCAAGGTCTCTGACATAGGTGCCGCCGCGCAGAATCACTCGACTCGGACGCCCTGTGTTTAAATCTTTTTCATAGTACATCAGTTTTCCGTCTGTTGTCGTTCTGCCAATCATAACTCCTTTTTGCTGATCTTCTTCGTGCAGAAGATAGTAGTCAAAGCTATAGTTATCATTTGACACGCCGGAATTATCTTTTACCACCGCACTGAATGCAGATGCTGCACCTTCACGCTGTCCTGTCTGCTGCGGTGTAGTTTCAATAGAATAGTCACGCGCACTTTCCTGTGGGAACAAAATCGTATCCATGGTTGTTGTTCCCTGAACGTTCTTTTCAAATAGTGCATAAGGCGTCCGCTGCTGGCTTCCGGTTCCTTCTGAATATAAGCCCCGAAGCATTTTGGGTTCTACGCTGGAAATGTCCGCCGGAACCACCATGATGTTCGCCTCATTTTCAAAATTGGAACGAATGGTACCGTTACCAGTACCAGGTACAAACTGCGTATTTTCAATCACGCTGTCCACTGCACCGACATTCACGTCACCAACGGTTTCACCCGTCTGCAATTGATATTGTCCGTCAATGCTCATATTAGCACCCGGCGTCATATGCCAAAGCTGCGTATATTTATTCACTTTTTCTTTGTCCACCGGATCCATATAGTCGGACAAAATCCAGAAATTTGGACGGACAAACAAAATGCTGCGGCTGTAATCCATACCCGGTTCCGTCGGCGGCACTTCATCGCCTTTCGCTGGTAATAAGTTCGGTGCGCCGCGGTAAGTGATGTTTTTATAGTTTTCCGATGACATTCTGTTAAAATCATAGCCATCATTTGTTTCCCATTCTTCAACAGTACCTATGCTGCCCCCCAGCGGCAATGTCGGGTCATATACAGATTTTGCTGCTTTCTGACAATAATCATTGATTTGCATGGTATTATGTGCACGCGAAGAGAACAGCCATCTACAAGTTAAATCCTGTCCGCCGCTGAGCATATAATACAACTGGTCTGACAGAAGATAATTTCCATATGCAGCTACGATAACGTTGTTGTCGTCCCAGTGTCCGTGCGACCCCTGACTGG
>CATIYX010000405.1 GCA_949739095.1 uncultured Clostridia bacterium
AAGCACGATAAACTTTTGTTTGACAAGTAAAATACGCATATCACGACTTTATACCATGTGATATGCGTATTTTTTATAAATTTATTTTTCTTCCTCTATACCCATTGTACTTTTTGCCGACAAAAAGTACCAAAAACGCCGGGGCGTTCCGATTCGCCCCGGACCCCACAAACGGCCCCTGCGGGGAGCTATCCTGCGGGAGAATTTGGCGTAGCGCTTTCTTTGTTCTCCTAAATATTCTTCACTTGTTTTTGTAAGTCCCATCCATTTTCTTAACCATTCACTGATTTTTTTCTTCCTCAATGCGTCCCAACAGTTCGTCCATGCTAACACCAAACAGTTCTTTGAGTTGATATAAGTGCTGCATTTTCGGTTCAAATACGCCGAGTTCATAACGCGCATAAGATTCTCGGTAAATCCCTAATTGTTCCGCTACCTCTTCTTGCTTCATATTTGCCGCAAGACGTAGCTTTTGCAATTGTTGCGGAAACGGCTTCCATTCACCCACTTTATATTGTTTTTCATTTTTCTGTCCGCTTATTAAATATTCTGCACTCGTTTGAAACAAATCTACAAGCTGCAAAAATTTCTTAATACTCGGACTCGCTGTATCCTTTTCATAATGTCGGTATGCATTTTCCTTCATCTTCAATACTTCACTCACCTGTTTTTGTGTAAATTCTGCCTGTTTACGCATTGTTACAATTCTTTCTCCCATTCGATTCATCATTTTTATCTCCAATCTTAAAATTATGCTTGACAAAGTCTAATAGTTATGTTATACTAGAGCCACAACATTAAGTTACAAACAGAAAGGATGTTTCCAAATGAACAAACGACATGAAAATGCATTCCAGTTGCTTGCTAAAGAACTATTTGAGTATGCTGCAGCAGATTACCAGTCAATTGCTAAGGAGGAGGAAGTGTGCTATTGTCCGCCGAATGTAAGAGACAAACTGATTGAACTGGTACCGGAGGAACGGCGCAAATGTGCACTGGAGTATCTAGAAGCACTTGATACAGCCACAATGCTCGAGCAAGACTTTTTTTATGCCCACGGTATCCATGACGGCGCACGTGCCCTGTTCCATTTACTTTTAGGCTAAAGCGGCGCATTTCTTCTCCAAAACTGCCAATACGTACATTTTTAGCCTTTCCCACTACTGTTTTTCTCCCGATATCCCTGCCGCAACAGCGACGCTAGTAAAAAGAGGTAGAGCCCTGTCCAGAGGAACACCTCTTTCAAATTCAAAAAGGACAAAAAGGCAATTGGTGTGGCAGAAGAATGATTCCATACAGAACAAAACATTCCCAGCAGGATAATGCCCGACAATCCGAACGTCACCGCAACAGCGCAGCGCAAACGTTTTTCCTCCGCCTTACACAGCCACGGCACCGCGCCAAGCAGCCCGCCGGAGGTGGTATAAAATCCGATGTTCCAATAGGGAATGTATGACCCTGTGGGTAAATATGCTTTTGCTTCAAATGCAGCAAATCCGGACAATATCGAGCTCACCACCAGCAGCAGCACCGGCAGTATCATCACACATAGCATGGCAACGGTGTTACCCCTACTGCCCAATTGGACAGCAGCGTCTCCTGCCGGTTTGAGTTGCATTTTTCCTGCCGGCAGACTTCGGCGGATGATTTGTACCAGATAGACGCCGCCCCATAGATATAACTCCCGCAAATCAAACCGAACAAAAATATTATGTATCCAAATCGGAAAATCTACCAGTTCCTGACGGAATAGAACATAGACTACGCCAAACGCTGCAATCAGCAGCAGTCCACCGGTGAATAAAATTACACCAAGCCGCCCGGACTTGTCCTCAAACCGCGTTATCAGCCAGCCCAAAATGATACCCAGCGCCGCATAGACGCACACACTATATAGCAATAGCGGCACACTGTTAAAATGGCGCG
Organism: uncultured Clostridia bacterium; assembly: GCA_949739095.1. GTDB lineage: Bacteria > Bacillota > Clostridia > RUG12999 > RUG12999 > JAAWTG01. The sequence continues at coordinate 1,927 of CATIYX010000405.1, forward strand.
ACTGATATAAGTCCACCGCCCCATAGCCCCAATTGCTTAAAAAAAGCAGTATCGGCGGCAAAACCACCACCGCCCGCGTATACACCCCTGTTTTTATTTTTTTCACCGGAGGATTCCCCCTTTTTTATAGTTCCTTTTTTTATCATCATACATATGCCCGTCGATATTTTTTTCTTTGATACAACATGTTTTATCTGCCCGCTTACAGATTAAATATGTTTCTTTTAGCATACCACAAAATGCCAAGTAACGCAATCCTTTGTTTCTCAAGAAGGTATATCTTCCCGAGAGGGGACTACTGTGTGCCACGGAATGGTATTCCATCTCGTTTCACTTACCGTCATACCGTCTCCCTTGGGTAATTTAAAAAGTGGTGCGACTCCATTCTATAGTGGAAGGAACGGGGATAAGAGCGGAGAAGAAATAGGAGGGTAGATTTCTGTCGGAATCTACCCGCTGGGAGACCGAAATTCTCGCTATCGCTGCGTTTTCCGTCTCCCAAACGTCTCAAAAAAAATCAAGGGGGAGGAGCCATAGGCGACGGGGGACATTTTCAAGGGGGTAAATATTTAGAGCGTACCTCAAGAGACATTTTTAAGGAAGAATACGTCCGTAGCGATATTCAGGGGCGCGCGCTAACGGCATAAACAAAGCCGCACAAGTATCAATCCTGTGCGGCTGTTGTTCTTTGCAACTCTTCTATCTTATGCCTCCGGTGTTTCTTCCGGCTGTGCTGTCTCTTCCGGTGTTTCCTCCGGCTTCATCTCCGGACTTGGCGTGGTTTCTTCCGTTTCCTCCGGTGTAGGCACCGGAATCTCTTCTTCCTCCTCCGGCGGCACCGTTTCCTCACCGGCAGGCTGCGGCAGATTCACCGCAATCGTCACATCAAACACCGGGAAAAACCCGATATGCGGCAGCAAACTAAGCTGCGGGAACTGAAATCCTGTCGGGTTGGACAGTGTTCCGTCCAGCACCCAAACCGCGGCGCTGTTGTTCAGCAAGACCGCAAAAGATGGAATAATCATCTGGTCTAAGCTACGCATTTCCGCTTTGCCTGCCTGATTCTTTCCGCCAATTGCCCCTGCTGCAGTACCTTCCAGATAATAGTTATTTTTAATGGTCGTACCGGACTGTCTATTATAACCGATAATTCCGCCATTGTTTGCTTTTGTGGTGCCTGTCACTTTTCCAATATTGTAACTTGAAACAACAGACCCTTTGTTGTTATAACCAATTATACCACCAATGTAACCGGTAGTCTTTTTCCAGCCGCCAATCTGTGCTACATTATAAATATTGCTCATCATCGCAGCGTTATATCCCGCCAGCCCGCCGCTGGACGCATCTCCATAAATGAGTCCTGCGTTATAGTTTGTTTCTACAGTACCACTGTTATAACCAACTACACCACCGGCATTGGTCGTGGAATAGACTGTTCCGATATTATAGTTTTGCTGTATGCTGCCTTTGTTTTCTCCGACAATACCGCCGCAATGTTTGGTTGCTGTAACGGTACCGCTGTTATAGCAGGCAACTGTTACCGCACCATTTACACCGACAATACCGCCCGAAATACCAAGTGTGTCACTTGTGGTAGTGACTGTACCTTCATTGCGACAGCCCCGTACCACTTCTTTCGTGGTTTTCTCCGCCGTTATAGCAGTAATACCGCCAGCGTTCAGAGAGGCTTTTACTTCTGCTTTGTTCACACAGTTTTGTACCAAGCCGCTGCCTGCGTTAGCAATGATTCCCGCTGCATAGAGCCGCGCCTCAAATGCACAGGAAGCGTCTGCCACGACATTTTTAATTTCACCGTCCGAATCTATAAGCAGGAACAATGCCGCCATGGTATAGGAACTATCCTGATATTTTACATTTTTTATCACGTTCCCGCCGCCGTCATAAACACCTTTGAATGGAGTAGTTACGCCAATTGGGGAAAACTCAACACCATCAAAATCCAAATCATTCTCCTGCAGATAGCATTGTCCTTCGCCTATATGCTGTTTGATATGCAAAAACTGCTGCGGTGTTGTCACTCTAAACGGGTCTTCCGCTGTTCCATTCCCCTCAAAAAACGCGCCTACCGTGTCACCGTCATGACCGCAAGTGCCCAAACGAAAATCAAATTCCGCCTGGATTCGTACAATGCTGTCCGGCATGGTAAATGTTGTTTTTGCCGCTGTTATATCCGCCAGCGTAACACTTCCGCTGGTCACTTTCCAATTCTTAAACCTTTGCCCGTCCACCGGAATAAATTCTATTGTTACTGTGTCGCCATAGGCATAGGTTGCACTGCCGGTTCCTCCGGTGATAATCACTGCATTCGTGTTTGGTGCAAACTGGGCTGTCAACGTACGGTTTTCTTTCACTTCATAGTCCGTCCGCTGGGCGAGTTCAAATCCATCGCTCCACTGCACAAAATGATAGTGAGTATCCGGCACCGCAACAACCGGTTTAGAATTTTCGCCATATTCCACCTGCTGCACCGCTTCACCGGAAATGGACCCATGTTCGCCTGCGATATAAGTCACAGTATGGGAGCCCACCTCAAACTCCGCGGTTATGGTCATGTTGCTGCGTACATCCACATCACTGCGCTCCGGTGTTGTCACACCATCGCTCCAACGTACAAATCGTCCACCGTCATCCGGCACCGCCTTCACAGTCATGGT
>CATIYX010000406.1 GCA_949739095.1 uncultured Clostridia bacterium
AATGCCAGTATCCTGTACTTTCACATAAATATAGTCGTACAAATATCCTGAAAATACATTGATTTCCCCATCTTCCGGCGTATACTTCACCGCATTAGAAATCACATTAGTCAATACCTGCTCCATTCGGTCCGGATTTCCCATAAACTTGGGCAACTCTGAAATTTGAGTATATGTCAGTTTTTGTCCCTTTTTCTTGTCAAATCCCAGCTTATCGACCACTTCCGTAATCAGCACTGCCCAGTCAAAGGACTGCGCCTTTTGATTGAGTTTATCGTTATCCAGACTGGAAAGTGTAAGCAAATCGTGAATCAGCCGTGTCATACGGTCTGCTTCTTTTTCCACAATCCCCAAAAACCGCTTTTGTACTTCCCTTGGCAAATCCTCTGTCTCTTTCACGGTTTCTGTATAGCTTTTAATGGTAGTAATCGGTGTGCGCAGTTCATGTGACACATTTGCCACAAATTCCCGCCGCGCCGCGTCCAGCTTTTGCTGCTGCGTCACATCGTGCAGCATAGTGATAACGCCAGTTGTCTTTTCTCCTTTACTCATCCTGGCAAATAGCATCTCAATATGCCGTCCGTCTTTTTCATAATACCGCCGCAACACCGTTTCGCTTTTGAACACCAATTCCGCAATTGATATTTGAATACCAATAGAATGAAAATATTCATCAAACTGCAGTGTTTCTTTCTCCGGCACCTCCAGCATTTTTGCTGCCGCACGGTTAATATGAATCAATTCTCCTGCCGCATCAAATGCCATAACACCATCCGACATAAATGTTTGAATGGTTTCCAGCTTGTTTTTTTCTTCTTCAATATCACTGATATTCGACTGCAATTCCGCCGCCATCTGGTCCAATGTCTGACTCAGCTTACCGATATCATCACGGGAAGATATCTTCACTTCTGCGTCAAAATCACCTTCCGCAATCTGTTTTGCTTTTTCCGTCAGCGCCCGTATCGGTCTGGTAATCATACGGACAACCGAAAGCCCTGCAAACAGTGCAATGACCACCCCCAGCAAACATGCTTGTCCTATCAGCCGCATGATTTTTTGCAGCATTTGTGCAAGTCCCTGTGGACTATCGCAAAGATAAATAATTTCTTTCACATTGCCCGCCGCATCAAAAACAGGCTTTGCATAATCAACTTCCATGTTAAGCATGGAATAGCCGTTCCCTGTATGTCCCGCTGTGGCAGCCGCCATATTTTCACTGAAACCATATGGCAGCGTATCCGGCTGTGCCCCATCTGTTTGCATTCCGTTTTTGTCATACCAAACAGTTCCGTCCCAATAAAGTATGTATAACGTTTTTTCCTCTGCACTGCCACGCTGCACAAGTTCCTGATGTATTAGTTCCCATGCATTTGGCATCCCTTCCAGCGGCGCCACTGCATTTTGATTTAACTGTTCTTCCAGCGCACCTTGCAACAACAGTTCTACCTGTGCACAAAATTCTTGTTTATAAACCCATATTGTATGTACACCAAAAAAAGCGCCTGTCAGAAGCACAACTATCACTGTCACCAGAACAATCATGCATTCCAATTTCCACCGTATGCTTTTGAACATGTTTGTCAGACCATCCTAACTTTTACGAACCCATATTTGAGTCCACATTAAAATAATAACCAACACCGCGTTTTGTCACCACATATTCCGGTTCTGCCGGATTGCGCTCCAATTTCTCACGCAACCGCCGGACGGTCACATCCACCGTCCTCACATCACCGATATATTCATAGCCCCATACTTTTTCCAGCAGCACTTCGCGCGAAAACACCTTATGTGGACTAGATGCTAAAAACCGAATCAGTTCAAATTCCCGCAGCGTTAGGTCAATTCGTTCTTCCCCACGCCGTATTTCATATTGGTCACAGTCAATTGTCAAATCTCCTGTTACTATTGTCTCTCCTGCTTCCGTTTCCTGCGTTTGCGGAACCACTGACGGAAGTCGCCGCATATTGGCTTTGATACGCGCCATCAGTTCCCGCATACTGAACGGTTTTGTCATATAATCATCCGCACCGAGTTCCAACCCTAAAATTTTGTCTACTTCTTCTGTGCGCGCTGTGAGCATAATAATTGGCGCCTGCGAAAATGTACGTATCATCTTGCACACTTCAAATCCGTCAATAATCGGAATCATCACATCCAGCAAAATCAAGTCCGGCTCCAATTGTTTTGCCTTTGCAACCGCTTCCTCACCATCCATAGCGGTCTGTGTCTGATACCCCTCCCGCTCCAGATTAAACTGCAATATATCCAGAATGGATTGTTCGTCTTCTACAATTAATAATAAACCTTTCATAAAACGTCATCCACCTTCTTTCTACTATATTCCTCCTTATTATTGTAACAGATTGTCCATAGGGATTGCAAGTCTTTTTTCTAATTCTCATCTTTTTTCTGTGTCCCTATACAAAAATTGTATGTATTTTGTAAACAAATTGTAAATATTCATCCAAAATCACATAGATTCCATTGACATCACATAAAATATGTATTATACTATGGGAAGCATTTGGAAAAAGTAGGTGAACCATGATGGATGATGAACAAAAACTTTCTATGACAGCGCAATATCATGATATTCCGTGCTATACGCGGCGATGCTGCATCACTTCAGGTGAACAATTAGTTACAGCAGCACATCAGGAGCAGGAAACACTTTCCACAGTGCAGGCAGAACCGGCTCCGGTCTCTGATGATAGTATCACAAAAGACAAACATATACTAAAATTTGCATTTCAAAACTATCTCAGAACCTATTGGACTAAAGCCATCAGATTTTGCCGCAAAAAATTGCGTTTGATAGCTACGTTTGATATCAAAGCGGTCAAATTACCCGCTTCGTTTCCTTTTAAGATAGATGGAGGCAAATTTAAAATAGACATTGACAAACAGGTCATGCAGCAGTTTTTTAAAGAAGTGTTATACTACAAAAGCAGAACTGTGGCGGCTTCTGTGTTTGTATCTTTGATATTGGTCGCGTTTTCTCTTATTTTGGCAGAATTTTTCTCTGCCGGTTATGACGCCTATATCAATGGAACTTATGTTGCTACGATTTCAGAAAAATCGGACCTTCAAACAGAAATTCAGCAGTTAAACCAAAGAATTGTAGAGGCAACCGGCGAAGCAGGCGATATCCCTGCTCAGGTGGATTACGTGTTCAAATTTGTTCCCAGAGAAAAACTTTCGGAGGACACAGAAATCAGCCGAAATTTGCTCACATTTTCCAGCCGTCTCAAAGACGCTTTTGTCATTACGGTAGACAGCACACCGATAACAACAGTCGCTTCTCTTTCAGATGCTTCCGCAAGTCTGGAAGCTGTCAAAGAGCAATATAAAAACGGCCAAGACGACGTCACCGTGGAAATACTCAATGAAATTAAGGTTGAGTCTGGTATTGTGCCGACTGCCGATATTTCTTCTGTTTCCACCGCCGCACAGTCACTCAATGCACAAAAGTCTGTTGATGTGGACTATATTATCCAACCGGAGGATTCTCTCTGGAGTTTGGCATTAGAAAATAATTTGACGATTGAAGATATTCAGGCGCTCAATCCTGGTCTGGACGAAACGCTGGTAGACGGCAGCGTGATTCATTTAAAACAACAACAACCGCTTTTAAATATTAAAACAGTGCAAAATGCCTCTTATCAGGAAACTGTTCCGGCACCAATCAATGAGATTCAGGACAGTAGTTTATATGAGGGCACTACGCAGGTTATAGAGCAGGGTGCTGAAGGCGTGAAAATGGTTAATGCCAAAATCGTTAAAATTAACGGTCAAGAAGTGGACCGGATGGTGCTTTCAGAATCTGTTTTGTCTGCACCCACTCCGTCTTCCGTAATTGTGGGAACGCGTCCTGTGCCGACCGGTATTGGTAGCGGTCTGTTTCTGCGTCCCTATTCCGGTGTTATTACCTCTCGTTTCGGTTCCCGCTGGGGTAGCGTACACAAAGGAATTGATATCGGTGGTTCTATCGGCGACCCGGTACTCAGTGCAGACGAAGGAAAAGTTGTTTTTGCCGGCTGGAATAGCGGCGGATATGGAAACCTCGTCATTTTAGACCACGGCAACGGCTATCAGACCTATTACGCACATATGGATGAAATTCTGGTCAGCGAAGGCGATGTAATTGAAAAAGGCTATCAGCTTGGTAAACTTGGCAACACCGGACGTTCTACCGGTCCCCATCTGCATTTTGAAGTGCGTAAGGACGGAGAACCGCAAGACCCACAAAATTATTGTTATTAATAAAATCCCGCTATCTAACCCATTTAGATAGCGGGATTTCTTTCTTGGAATCTTATTTTTAATCAAATTTTTTTCGCACATTGTCGGTATTCCTCTTTGGAAATGGAAAAACAAAGATGATCCACTACTCTGCCATCATAGAGTGTTTCCACCATTCGCAGGCAGCCCTCATAGACCATTCCACATTTCTCCAAAACTTTTCGAGAACGTAAGTTGGACGGATAGCAATTTGCCGTTATCAGTTGCAGTCCCAGCATGTCAAACCCATGTGCAATCACTGCTTTTGCCGCTTCTGTCATAACTCCTTTGCCCCAATAGGGCTTCCCTATTGCATATCCAATCATACGGACTGCTTCATGGCTGCGTTTTTCATCTTTTATCAGTCCAATTGTGCCAATCAATTTCCTATTTTCTTTCCAAATAATGCCCCAGACATGTTCTTGCCCGACAAACACTTCCTGCATAATTTGCCGCGTCTCCTCCAGACTTTCATGCGGTTTCCAGCCCGCATTACTTCCCACCTCCGGATGCTTGGAATACTCGAAAACATCCTCCAAATCCGCGTATTCCACTGGACGTAAAACAAGACGCTGCGTCTCTATTTTTTCCATCATAATTCCTTTCCACTTTCTTCTATCCGATATATTTACGACAATCTGGTTTTAAAATCTTCATATCCGAATTGCCGCACAATTTCGTCCGTTCCGTCCTCATGACGCAGTACAATCGCCGGAAGCCCAATGCCGTTAAAGGTATTGTTTTTTACCATAGTATAATGCGCCATGTCGCAAAACACCAGTTTATCGCCCGTTTTCAGCGGCTGTGCAAAGGAATAATCACCGATAATGTCGCCTGCCAGACAAGTCGGACCGCCCAACCGATAGGTATAGGGCAGTTCCTTCGGTTTTCCCGCGCCGATAATGTTCGGGCGATAGGGCATTTCCAGCACGTCCGG
>CATIYX010000407.1 GCA_949739095.1 uncultured Clostridia bacterium
GCGCGGGCATTTTCCACGGACGCCGCTGCGCTTACACGGTTTTCGGGATTGATGACACCCACGGTAAGATTATAATTCTCCTGCGCAGAATTTACTGATGTTTTGGCGTTTTCCAGACGGCTTTTCGCGCTCACCAGTTCTTGGTTATTGTTTTGCGCCCACACCGCGTCGTTATATTGCTGCTGCGCCAAATCAAACTGGCTTTTGGCAGTATCCAGCGCCTGCCGCGCGTTGGTGGACGCGCTGTCATATTGCGCCTGCGCGTTTTTTACTGCGTCCTGCGCCTGGTCCACCGCCTGTTTGGTTGCGCCGCCCTGTTCATAGAGCTTTTGTGTCTGTTGCAAGGTTGTCTGCGCTGCGTCCAATGCCACTTGCGCGGCGGTGATAATGGTGTTGTTGTTATGATTTTCCACCGCGCGGTCATATGCCGCCTGTGCCTGGTCTAAATTGATTTTGGCGCTTAAAACGTTAGACTGGTTGTTCGAGCGGGACACTGCCATATCGTAAGCAGTCTGCGCGTCGGAAAGCTCCTGACGTGCCTGTGTCAATGCCTGCCGCGCCTGCGTTTCGCTTTGCTGCGCCGCGCCGCCGACAGTTTTATCATAGGTTGCCTGCGCTGTATCCAGATTCGCCTGTGCCTGGCGCACCTGCAATGCCAAGTCTGTATCTTCAATGGTGAACAGCACATCGCCCGCGTTTACCTGCTGTCCCAGCGACACGTTTACACCCGTGATACGTCCGCTGGCTTTAGGGGTGACAGCAATATCCGCCGTTGCGCTTACCGTACCGCTATAGGTGATGAATGAGCTGACGTCGCCTGTTTGCACCTGCGCGACAGTGATACTGGTTGCCGCCTCTTCTTCAGCTGATTTGTTCCCGCAGCCCGCGAGACTTAGAAGTGTCAATGCTGCACAAACTATTGCAATTGGTTTTACTTTCTTCACTTTAGAATCGTCCTCCCTGTTATGATAGTTTTCCCTATACTTATGCGCCCGCTATGCTGCCGACCGTGTAGGAAAACATATATTGTTCCACGCCCATAATCACAGCGAACTGCGCGTCAAAACAGTCCATTTCCGCGCTCTGCGCTGCGCTCCATGCGTCCTCCACGTCCACCGGTGTAGCAAGCCCCAGCTCATATTGCGTTTTGCTGATTTCATATGCCTGTTTTTTGAGGTCGCGCGTTTCCTGTGCCAATGCATAGGTATCATAGGCGCTTTTCATGGTATCGTATGCTTTATGTACGCTGATACGCGTGTTTTCCACCGCCGCGTCATAGGCATGTGCGCTGGACTGTGCGCCCGCTTTTGCTTGCAAATATTTGTAGGTGCGTTCCGTGTACCACAAGCCCGTCACTTCAAAATTCTTTTCGTCTGCTATTTTTTGCTGCTCGGCGCGAATGATGTCCGCACTATTTTTCAGCGCTAATATCTCTGCTTCCTCCACCGGCATTTCCGGCATATCGGGTGTTTTCAGCGTGCCTGTCACCGTCAAAGGACTGTGGACAGGAATCCCAATGGCACTTTTGAGCTGCATGAGTGCAATTTCCACGCCGCGCTGTGCTTTTTCCAAATCCGCCTGCGCCTTTTTTTCAGATATCTGCGCGCTTTTCAAATCCATTTTGGTAATCATTCCATTGTCAAACCGCGTCTGGTTTTGCGCCACGCGAGCCTGTGTGGTTTTGAGCGATTCCTCCAACAGGTCCAGGCGTTCCTGCGCGGAAAGATAGCTATAGAATGCGCTTTTCACACCGAGTTTGATGGATTCGGTGGTTTGCTGCAGCGTTTTTTCTGCAATGACCTGACCGGTCTGCGCCTGTGTGAAATACAGTCCTTTTTTGACTGCGAACATATCATAGCCATAGGCAGATTTTGTTTTGTATTGCTGATAGGAGCTGTCCGCTTCCTTCACAGCAACCTCGCTTTTTTCCAGCGCGGCGCGGGCGGCAAGTACCTGCGGATGGTTTTGTGCCGCATAGGCGATTGCACCTTCCAGCGTCAGCGTCTCCGGCAGCGCAGGCGTCTCCGGTTCCGTTTCTTCTGCAAAAGCCCATCCTGAGGTGAGCAAAAGAAGCAGCATACAAAAACTGAGTATTCGTTTCATGGTATCATCCTTTCATGATAGGCGGCAGCGAATCACGATTCTCCGCCGCTGCCGTTGGTATGCTTCGATTCATATTTCAAATAGAGCACCAGCGAATAAATCACAGGCGCGACGATTGCCAGCGCCAGACAAACCGCC
>CATIYX010000408.1 GCA_949739095.1 uncultured Clostridia bacterium
ACAGTGGCGCTGCCAAGACCGCCTATGGTATTTAATGTGTATTATTATGTTGCGCTTTACGCAGTTTGGATGCTCACGGAGCGTAGACGGGTGCCGGAGATGAAACTGCTTCTATGTTGTGCAGCGGCGCTGGCACTGTCGTTTTGTGTGTTGCAATATTGGACGGGAGAAACAGTCCGGGTGGAGTTTATCAACGTCGGACAGGGCGATAGTTGCATGGTGCGATTGCCCAACCGTCACCACATTTTGATTGATACGGGCGAAAAAGGAACCGGTACCACCAACAATGTGGTAGATTATTTGAAAAAACGCGGTATTTATACGCTGGATTGTATTTATATCTCTCATGCAGACAGCGACCACAGCGGCGGGCTGGAGGAGATTTTGAACAGTATTAAAGTGAAAAAAGTTGCGGTGCCACAGCTTAACATCCGCAGCAAGGATATGGAAGCGTTGATTCAAATGGTCATTCAAAAGGATGTGCCGGTGGAAATGGTGTCGGCGGGCGACAGCTATAAGGTGGAGGAGATGGAAATTAAGGCATTGTGGCCTATTCCCATCAGTGGTAATAGTAATGTGGCGAACGATAATAATCTATCAATGGTATTGCAAATGTCCTATCAGGGAAATACGGCGCTTTTTATGGGAGATTTAGAGGAAGAAGCAGAGGAAATGCTGGTACATACAGAGACAGTACCGGTATGCAATATTTTAAAGGTGGCACATCATGGAAGTAAAACAGGAACTGGGAATGCGTTGCTGGATAAAACCAATCCCCAATATAGTATTGTTAGCGTTGGAAAGAATTCCTATGGACATCCTGCGTCTGAGGTGCTGGAACGATTGAAAAATCATGGCAGCGAAATATTGCGTACAGATGTCCTGGGCAATATTGTGTTCCGCATAAACCGTAGCGGGCAGATGGTATTGGAAAGCAGGTGAGAGGATGAAAAAAGAGCTGGATTTGTTAAAAAAACAGTTGAAGACCGCTGATCTCAATCACGTCTATGTATTTACGGGGGAGGAAACCTATTTGAAGGATTCCTATATCCGCCAGTTTGTACGTGTATTTGAAAAACAAGGGATGGAGGAATTCAATATCATCAAGCTGGATAAAGAGGCTTTTTCGGTGGAAACCTTGATGGAAGCTGTAGAATCCTATCCTGTGATGGAAGAAAACAAACTGGTGATTGTATCAGGAACAGGACTGTTTGAAAAGGCGTCGGAGGAAATCAAAAAATTGGTGCAGGATATTTTAGCGGATTTTCCGCCCTATTTGACCCTTATTTTTGACGAAATCAAATGCGACGGAAAACTCGCCAGCGTGAAACAACTCAAAAAAGAAGCGGTCTATGTGGAATTTGCCTATCTGCAAGTGCCGGATTTATGCAAATGGATTGAAGGGGAATGCAAGCGTGGTGGCGTGGATATATCTGTGCAAACGGCGGCATATCTGGCGGAGCGGTGCGATAGCGGTGAAAACAGCTATAAAAAAGTGGTGTCCATGAGTCGGCTGAAAACGGAAATTGATAAGTTGGTGATTTTTTGCCACGAAAAGCAGAAAATCATGCGGGAAGACGTGGATGAAATGGTGACGGCATCGCTGAAAGAGCGCACGTTTGACATGCTGGACCATTTGTTTCAGCAGGACACGCAAGGAGCTATCACAATGCTGGAGGAACTGAAAGAACTGCGGGAACCTGTGCAGAAAATTTTGACGCTGCTGGGCAGTCACATTGATTCGCTGATTCGCGTGAAAACGCTGCTGGAGGCAGGATATTCCAAACAGGAAATTGCAAAGCAGACGGGATTGCGGGAATTCTTTTTACCGAAATATATGGGACAGTCGCGCGCCTATAGCAGAAAAAGATTAATTGACATGTATCAGGCAGTTGCACAGGCGGATATGGATATTAAATCAGGATTACAGCAGGACTGGGCAGCGTTGGAAATGACGGTGTTGGGACTGGCGCGTTAGATGATCAGCAGAAAGGGGAAACGGCGTGAAAAAAAGACAGTTTTTTTATGTGTTTGTAGCAGCGGTGCTTTTGTTGCGCATTGGATATTATGGTGGAATTTATTTTCCCATTCTGGACGATTATATCCAATATGGATTATATTCCACTGTGGGAAATCCGTTTGCCCAGGTTATTTTGAAATTTCAGGATTATACAGTGCGGCCCCTTGCGGTATTGACAGATGTTTATGTTTGGGCAAGGTTTTGGGAACATATGGGGATTGCATTTATTATTATCACGTTGATGCACGGTGCCAGCAGTATTCTGATTTATGAGACGCTGAACAAAGCGGGCATCCGATGCGGACTGTTTTTTGTACTGGTATATCTGCTTGCGCCGGTTGGGACGGAGGCAACCTATTGGATTTCAGGTTCAACACGTATCATTGTTCCGTTGTTTTTTGCCGCCGTCGGTCTTTGGTGTCTGACGAAAAAAGGCGTAGGCTGGACGATTGCGGCATGGCTGTTCAATCTGCTCTCGTATGGATATTACGAGCAAATTTGTATTGTAAGTTTTTTGCTGTTTTTTATCGTGGCAATCAAAATGAAATCAAAAAAATGGATGATTGCGGGAATCAACGGCATTATTATTGCCGGATGGTATGTGACATTTGCGGCAGTTGGACAGATGGCGAACCGCGGCGGCATGGTGATTGGTTCACCAGAGCAGATAGCAAAAATCGGACATTATTTTTATGAAGTTTGGGTGCAGGCAGTGCCTAAGCTGACTTGGGAGGGAGCCCTACGCGGATTCCAACTTGTGGTGAGCGACCAGAATTTCATTTATATTGGTTTGGTGGTACTTGTGGCAATTGTGTTTGCACTAACGTGCGGTGGAGATGTGCAGGAGAGTAAACGGTTAAACATAAGTGGAATTGTGTTAAGCCTTTTGCTGATTATCCTGCCATATGCGCCTATCTTTTTCCTGAAAGATGCATGGTTTGGACTGCGTAACACGTTTCCGTCACTCGTTGGTATCGGACTGTTGCTAGATAATTTGTTCTACCGTCCTGAGCGTCTGAAAAAAGCTGCCGCGGCGATGTTGATGATTGTGTTTTTGTTTGGAACTGTGAGCGAACTTTATGATTATAAACGCGTCTACGAGGATGATGAAAAAATCATGCGGCTGCTGGAGGAAGCAGGTATGCCGCAGCATGTTTTGACAAAAATGCAATATACTGATGTATTTGTATCGGTGGAAACGCATATTCTAAATGTGACCTCTTCGGATTGGGCGCTGTGCGGCAGAGTGCGGGAGCATGAGAAGGATATGAGTTATCCATATATCAACATCTATTATGAAAAAGACGCAGTGCCAATGGAAGTGGCGGAAGAATGTTTCGATTTGGAAGCGGCGATGGCGGCGGAGTAGTAACATAGAAGAATTTTGGCGTTTTAAGTGCTGCGGAAGCGGCAGTTTTGGAGAGGTTCTATAGCATAAAAAGCGGGAACGAGAGTTCCCGCTTTTTATATGAGAAAAAATTGGCGGAGTTTTCAGAAAATTCAAGATTTTAGCTTGCAGAAAAGATTTATTTGTACTATAATAGAAAGAAGACCTTTTGTGCGAAAATCAAAAGAAAAAGGATGGAGACTTCATGAAAACAGTTTCTATATTAGGGGTAAATGTAGCGGCGTGCAGCCGCGTGCGTGCACGGGACAAAGTATTTGAAATGCTGCGGGAGACAGGGCTCCACATGGTGTTCACACCAAATTCGGAAATCATTATGCTGGCACGGAAAAACAAAGCGTTTCAGGATATTTTAAATCAGGCAGATTTATGTACAGCAGATGGAATCGGTGTGGTATATGGCGCGAAAATTCTGGGAACGCCTATTCCGGAGCGGGTGGCTGGGTTTGATTTGCTGACAGATGTATTGCAGCATGCAGATGCGTTGAACGTCTATTTGTTTGGTAGTAAGCCGGGCGTTGCGGAAAAAGCGAAAGCGGAAATGGAACACCGTTTTGCAGGCGTGCAAGTGGTGGGTACGCAAAACGGTTATTTTGACAGCGCGCAGGAAAAAGTGATTTTAGCGGATATTCAGGAAAAACAGCCGGATTTACTGTTAGTGTGTCTGGGCGCACCTAAACAGGAACAGTGGATTTGGCAGCATCAAAAGGAAATCAGCGCAAAAGTGGTAATGGGATTGGGCGGCAGTCTGGATGTTTTAGCGGGTGAAGTGAAACGTGCGCCGGAAATTTTCATTAAGCTGGGGTTAGAATGGTTCTACCGTTTGCTGAAAGAGCCGCAGCGTATTGGTCGCATGATGGCGCTGCCGCATTTTCTGTTAGTAGTTTTAAAAGAGAAGATGTTTGGAGGTAAAAAATGAGAGTTGAATTGTTAGCGCATACGCCAAATCCGGAGCAGGTGGTTGCGGCGGCAGCCAAGCTGTGCTATTCCAGCAGTGGTGTGAAAAATATTATGGAAGGCTTGGACGAGGAAAAAACAGAAAAATTTTTGAAACATCTGACGAGTTTGGGACATGGCAGTCCGCTGGAACATATGAGTTTTACATTTGGGATTGAAGGTGTTAGCCGCAGTTTTTTGGCGCAGATTACACGTCATCGTATTGCCTCCTATAGTGTGAAATCTCAGCGATATGTCAAAGAAGGGCAATTTGAATTTGTGGTGCCGCCGGAGATTGAGGCGGATGAGCGGGCAAATGAAATCTTTCTGAATGCGATGCGGCAGGACATGGAGCAATATAATGCATTGACAGATATTTTAAAGGCAAAACATACCGAAACTTTTTTGCAGCAGGGAATGGAGCCGAAAGAAGCAGAACGTAAAGCGGAGAAAAAAGCGATAGAGGACGCACGCTATGTTTTACCGAATAGCTGTGAAACAAAAATGGTGGCGACGTTTAATGCACGTAGTTTGCTGAATTTTTTTGCACATCGCTGTTGTGAACGGGCGCAGTGGGAAATTCGCGATTGCGCGGTGCAAATGCTGAAATTGGTGAAGGAAGTTGCACCAACGGTTTTTGCCACAGTGGGACCGCCTTGCCTGAATGGTCCTTGCCCGGAAGGGAAAATGAGTTGCGGCAAGGCAAATGAAAAACGGAGCTATTTTGCAGAGCTATAGGAGGAGCGGTGAATCATGGGGAAACTCATTGTGATAGAAGGGCTGGACGCCAGTGGAAAAGAAACGCAAACCGGAAAGCTGTTTGGCCGCTTGAGAGAGGCGGGGGTACAAACGAAAAAAGTTTGTTTTCCGGACTATGAAAGCGATTCTTCTGCGCTGATTAAAATGTATCTTGCCGGCAAATTTGGCGGCGACCCGGCGGAAGTGAATGCGTTTGCTGCATCTTCTTTTTATGCTGTA
>CATIYX010000409.1 GCA_949739095.1 uncultured Clostridia bacterium
AACGTCTGTGCGAGTGGCTGACTTTAATACCAAAGGACACGCCTTTTCCACAAATTTCACATTTTGCCATTCCTAAAACACCTCCTATAATGAAACAGTACCGTAAATCTTCCTCAATTTTCTGTTCAACTTTTGTGCCGATTGACACACACTATTTATATCTTAACAGAAATAGAGCAAAATTGCAAGTCTTTTTTTCAAATTTATTCAAATTTCCCAGCAATCGGATGAGAATTTTGCAGTTATATAGAATGTTTGGATAACAATTCCTGTTTCATGTCCCAAAGAGGTCGGGATAAATCCACATAATATCGATGCGGATTTTCCAATCGCGTGACTTCTTCCCAGAGTGTATCTACCTGCGCCGCACAATAAGACTGTACCTCCTGAATGGCGGGTGGCGTATAGACCGGCCGTCCGCCTTCAAATAGTTTTGTCAGCAACGGACGGGCAGTGAAATCTGTTACGGTTTTACGTTTCCATGTATGTTCCGGGTCAAAAATTTCATAGGGCTTCGAGGTATCAATCACTTCATCATGCAGTGTAATAACATCTGCAATGGCTTTGCCGCTTTCTTTTTCATAGAGACGATAGAGCTGTTTGAAGCCTGGATTGGTGATTTTTGCAACATTTTCACTGAGTTTGATTTTCGGTGTGATAGTGCCGCCCGGTTCTTCCGTTGCAGTGAGTTTATAAACACCACCGAGTACCGGTTCGCTCTTGGAGGTAATCAGCCGTTCGCCCACGCCGAAAGAGTCCAGCTTCGCACCTTGTGTCAGCATGTCGCGAATAATATATTCATCAAGTGAATTGGAAGCAATAATCTTACAATCGGAATATCCCGCTTCGTCCAGCATTTTTCGGCATTTGCGGGAAAGATAGGTCAAATCTCCGCTGTCGATACGGACGCCCAATGGACGGATACCAATAGGTTTTAAAATTTCGTCAAAGGTACGAATGGCATTGGGGATACCGCTTTTGAGTACGTTATAGGTATCCACCAGTAATACGCAGTTTGTGGGGTATTTTTGTGCATAGGCACGGAAAGCCTCCAGCTCATTGGGGAACATCTGCACCCAGCTATGCGCCATGGTACCTGCTGCCGGAATGCCGCAGTCCTTGTCAGTAATGGTGCAGGAGGTGGAAGTACAGCCCGCAATATAAGCGGCACGGGAGCCATACATTGCCGCACTGTAGCCCTGTGCACGCCGTGCGCCAAACTCCATGACAGGACGACCGTCTGCTGCGCGAACAATACGGTTTGCTTTGGTTGCGATAAGGCTCTGGTGATTCACTGTGAGTAAAATCATGGTCTCGAGAAGCTGTGCCTGTACAATGGGACCGCGCACAATAACGAGAGGTTCGCCGGGGAACACTGGTGTACCCTCCGGTACAGCCCAGACATCACAGGTAAATTTGAAATTTTTCAGATAGTCCAAAAATATTTCACTAAACATCTGTTTACTGCGAAAATAAGCGATATCGTCCTCCGAAAAAGAGAAATTGTTTAAATATTCCATGAGCGGTTCCGTGCCCGCCATAATGGCATATCCGCCCTTATCAGGAATCGCCCGGAAATAGGTATCAAAATAGGCAATGCGATTCTCCAGTCCGCTGGAGAAAAATCCATCTGCCATAGTAAATTCATAAAAATCCGCTAACATGGACAAGTCAACGTGTTCAAACATTGTTGTGCCTCCTTTTTGTGTAAACGAAACCCCCAGAACGACTCTGGGGGTGGGAAATTTAATCGGCAATTTCACCCAACGCGTCCAGCAACCAGAATTCAGCAATATCCATTGCTGCAAAAAGTCCGTCACGCTGTGCAGTTTTCACCACATGGTCCTTGCCGGAACGGTTGTTGTTAATGAGTTGGATCATAATATTTCCGGAAATTTCAATTCCGTTTCCGGGTGTTGTATCCTGAATCAAAAGTTCAATCATAAAATCATCTGTGGGATCGCCATAAAAAATAGTATTGCCACGGCGAATGAATGGTTTGCCTTTATATTCTAAATATTTCTTTTTCTCTGCCATTTTTCTGCCTCCTTCAAAACATTATACTGCT
The DNA here is from genome assembly GCA_949739095.1 of uncultured Clostridia bacterium. GTDB lineage: Bacteria > Bacillota > Clostridia > RUG12999 > RUG12999 > JAAWTG01. The sequence goes on from CATIYX010000409.1 coordinate 2,069, forward strand.
TAAAAGTATACCACATTTAGCAAATTTAGTAAAGCATTTTTGGAAAAAAATTATGGCAATAGAAAAAAATCAAAGAAAATTTGAGAAAAAAGTAAAAAAAATCTTGCAAAATGTGTGAAAAAAGTTTATTATATATAATAGATGAATATTAGGTATTTGTAAATTCAGGAG
>CATIYX010000410.1 GCA_949739095.1 uncultured Clostridia bacterium
CACTCCCGCAGCAGCAGCGGTTCCCGCCGCCATCATACCTGCTGCGCCACCGCCAATTACGATACATTCCGGCATAAATGTCCTCACTTTCTCTCCTGCGTATCCTCAGATTTTTCATAGACCTCATATTCATCCCAAATATGTTCCAAATGCTCAAACGTTCCAGCAACTTCCTCTTTTTTCCGCATACCAATCGCTACAATCAATGCATTAATAACACTCAACGGCGCCACCAGAGAATCCACAAACGATGCCATATCGCTGCGCGCCGTCAGGCGGTGCGTTGCATATTGGTTAATGGGAGAAGATTCGCTGTCTGTGATTGCTACAATATTACTGCCACGACTCTTGGCATATTGCACTGCCTGCACCGTTCGTTTGGAATAACGTGGAAAACTGAGGGCAATCATCACATCCTGTTCATCAATACGCATAATCTGTTCAAACACTTCACTTGTGCTGGCTGCGCCAACCATACAAACATCTTTAAACAACAAATTCATGTAAAATCCCATAAACTGCGCCAATGCCGCACTGCTGCGCGCACCCAGAATATATATTTTTCGCGCGTTCACCAGCACATCCACCGCTTTGTGAAACATCTCAATATCAATTTCTTCCATGGTCTGTTTGATTTTACTCAAATCGCTTTCCATCACCATTTTCAATGTTTCCTGTTCGCCGATTTGGTTGTCCGCTACTTCCATGCGCTGCACTGCTGTAAGTTTATTGCGAATAATTTCCTGTAATTCCTTTTGAAAACTGGCATATCCTTCACAGCCCAGTTCCGTCGCAAACCGTACCACTGTTGATTCGCTGGTAGACACCATTTGTCCCAATTTATACGCCGTCATAAACGCCGCTTTGTCATAGTGTTCCAAAATATAATCTGCTATTTTTTTTTGCCCCTTGCTAAATGTGGGATAGCCCATTTGAATGCGAGATAAAATATCCTGTTCCATGTTTTCCTCCATCATTGCGGCTTTTGTGCCACAAAAAATATTTTTTCGCTTTGCCGCCGCGGTGCTTCCAATGTTAAATCATCATATTCTCCCAACAATTCTAATTTTGCACCGCGAAGCGCAGATTTTATTTCTCCACGCGTATATACTTTTTCATAATGCACTTCTTCAAACCTTCTATATAGCCCGTTTTCTTCCACAAAAAAATTCAGGTCAAACATGCAAATTTTTTCTTCTTTATCATAGGCATTTTCCCAAGTATAGTAGACACCCTCCGCCTCATCAGTGAATACGTTTCCTGGCAACAGTGTTTCCAGCTTATATTTCGTATTAATGTCAAAAATGAAAAGTCCGCCGGGATTTAAGTAATTCTGTACCCAATGCAGACACTGCTCCAGTTCTTCTTTGTCAAGCAGGTAATTCACACTATCCAGTAAACACAAAATGACGTCAACCGTTCCATATAATTCAAATTCCTGCATGGTCTGGTTCAAAAACAGAATGTCTAATTGTTCCGCTTTTGCCTTTTGTACCGCAACGCCAAGCATTTCCTGCGATGCGTCAATGCCCGTCATGTCATAGCCCCGTTTTGCCATTTCCACAGCAACTGTCCCTGTGCCACAGGCAAGGTCCACAACCAATTCCGGCTTTTTTTCCAAAAACTTTTGCATAAGCAATTCCACATAATCACAGCGTTTTTGATATGCCACATCCTGCGTCAGCACGTCATAGACCTCCGCAAAAGAACGGTATGCTTCCCTTGAATCACCATCCTCTGCAATCAAAGACCGAAAATCTGCATCCTCCTCCATTCGGTTTTGCAGACATTTCAGTACAAACGCTGGTACATCCAACTCTCGCACAATATCACTGTAGCTCATCCCCTGTAAAATACGTTCTGCACCTGCCAACCGTTGCGCCACCATTTCGAGTTCTGCCGGTCGGCACAGCCCATCCAGCAATATCCAAAGTTCATCTTCTGTTTTTAATTCCGAAAGCTTTTTCATCAACTGCCCAATCAAGCTGCTATCCCCCGCTATTGTTTTTTTATCTATTATACCATGTCCGCAACGCGGACTGGTATAATTTTGCGCATCGCCGGTTTCGAACGAAGCGATGAAACAATTCGGCGGCGCTTTTGATTTCATAATAGTCACTTTGTGACTCTTATACCATAAACGCGAAGCGTTTTGGTATAATTTCGTGCATCTCCGCCGGTTGCCACGTTTTATGCGCGGCGAGGCGGAGGCACTTTTCAAATCCGTATAATAGTCA
>CATIYX010000411.1 GCA_949739095.1 uncultured Clostridia bacterium
AATGAAATGAAAGGGCAGGAGGACGCAAAAGCCTATCATGAACAGAAACAGCTTGAGGCAGCACAGGAACTTGCGGCAAAGCTGGAAGGAAAAACAGTGACAATTGAAGCAAAAGCGGGCGAAAACGGAAAACTGTTTGGTTCTATTACCAGCGCGGAAGTGGCGGAACAAGTAAAGTTCCAGCTCCATGTTGTGCTGGATAAGAAAAAATTAGTGATGGATACCATCAAACAGGCGGGCGAAACGGAAGTGAAAGCGAAAATCCATGCCGGTGTGACAGCGACTTTTAAAGTCGTCGTAGCGCCTGGAGTGTGAGAAAAGGTCAAGAGTATGAAATGATTTACAGGGAGGTGAGCGTTTTTGAGCGAACAGGAAGAAACCTTATTTATTAAACAGCAGCCCTATCATGCGGAAGCGGAGCAGTCGGTGTTGGGGGCGGTTTTATTGGACCAGAGTTGTCTTGCAAAGGTGGCGCAACACCTGAAAGAGGAAGATTTCTATTTGCGCCAACACCGCGTGATTTATCGTGCAATGGTGGATATCTGGAACCGGAACGGCTCCATTGACGCAGTCACGCTCAGCGAGCAGCTGGGCGCGGATTTGGAGGCAGTGGGTGGCTATGCTTATATTGCACAGATTGCGCAGACGCTCCCCACCACGCAGCATTTGGACGCTTATATTGATATTGTGGCGGACATGGCAATCCGGCGGCGGTTGATTGGTGCTGCCAGCCATATTGCCAATATCAGCTATGATAAAGAGGACGATTTGCAAAATGTGTTATCCGATGCGGAAAGCAGCATTTATAATATTTTGCAACAAAGACGGACGGAGAATTTTTCACCGGTCGGAGATGTACTATTCGACAGTTTTGAACATATTCACCATTTGTTTGTCAATCGTGGCAAAACGACAGGTGTTCCGACAGGATTTCGGGATTTAGATATTGTCACAACGGGCTTGCAGCCTTCGGAGCTGATTATCATAGCGGCGCGCCCCGCAATGGGAAAAACCAGTTTCGTACTGAATGTGGCGATTAATGCGGCAAAAGCGGGCGTTCCGGTTGCACTATTCAGTTTGGAAATGTCCAAAGAACAGCTTGGCACGAGACTGATTTGGTCGGAATCCATGATTAGCGGCGAAAAAATCAAGTCGGGCAACATCCGCGATGATGACTGGACAACGCTCGCAAAAGTGGTAGGACATATTTCGGCAACACCGCTCTATATTGATGATTCGCCGGGTATCACCATCACGGAAATGCGCGCAAAATGCAGAAAGCTGCAGTTGGAACACGGTATCGGACTGATTATCATTGACTATTTGCAGCTCATGCAGGGTGGACGGCGCATTGAAAACCGGCAACAGGAAATTTCAGAAATTTCCCGCGGACTAAAGGTGCTGGCAAAAGAACTAAATGTACCTGTCATTGCGCTGTCACAGCTTAGCCGTGCAACAGCAAACCGGACAGACCATAAACCGATTTTGAGTGATTTACGTGAATCGGGCGCAATTGAACAGGATGCGGATATTGTTATGTTCCTTCACCGTGAGGATTACTATAACGAGGAAACAGAAAAGAAGGGCATTGCGGAATGTATTATTGCAAAACACCGTAATGGACCTGTGTGTACGGTAGAACTGGGCTGGAAGTCCGATATTACGCGATTTGTTACATTGGACAGACAGCATACGGAGTGAGGCTGGAATGAAAAAAACCGTAAACAAGGTGGAAGATTATTGTGTACAGCAGCAATTGCTGACGCAGGGCGGACGCGTTCTGGTGGCGCTAAGTGGTGGTGCAGATTCGGTTTGTCTATTATATCTGTTAAAACAGTTGCAGCCAAAATGGAAATTACAATTGGCGGCAGCGCATTTGCACCATGGATTGCGTGGCGCGGATGCGGACGCAGATTTGGCGTTTGCTCGGGAACTGTGTCAAACGCTGGATGTGCCATTCTATGAAAAAAAAGCGGATGTTGCCGCGGCAGCGTGGCAACAGAATTGTTCTGTGGAAACGGCAGGACGGCAAGTACGTTATGCTTTTTTTGACGAAGCGGCGCGGTTGTTTGCAGCAGAAGTGGACGAGACAGAAGATTACATAGACCATCAAAGTGTTCCTGCAAAGGTGGAAGACGATATCCGTATTGCAACGGCACACCATAAAAACGACCAGGCAGAAACAGTTCTCATGCATTTGTTGCGCGGCAGCGGCAGTAGAGGACTGGCGGGCA